>NZ_JBFTPS010000018.1:0-113453 GCF_056398605.1 Variovorax sp. 01T432 | reverse complement strand
GCCTTGAACTCGTCGCTATGCAGCCGGCGTCGCCGCCGATCGCCGGAAGCCTGAGGAGAGATAGTGTGCACGTGTCCACCAAGAGTTAGTGGATACGAGCATCCTTTGCTCCTACCGCGAATTCAAGATGGGATCGCCGGACGCTTACCACGCTCATGGTCTGGAGTGCCTTGAGCCGTTCAAGTTGCGCCAGGGTCATCGACCCGTCCGGGCTGGGCTTCAGGTACTCGGGCGTTGGGATGTTCAGGGGGCTGTTCGCCGGGGCGCTGAAGTAGCGGCGTGGCTCTGGCTCAATGGACTGGAGCAGCGCAAGGAGCGCCCCGGGTTCGAAGCGGAGGACATCGTCGAAGGCCAAGGGATTGCGCTCCGCCTCCTGCAAGACGTAAGCAGCCAACGCGGGTGTCAGCGTCGTGAACTCGCGGGGCGTCAGCTTCGAGGTACTACGGGCGAAGTCTTCAGTAGCTTCAGCCCAGAGCCGATGCGCAGCAGCAGTAGCCACCGAGCGGTCTTCCGTGCCCAGGGACTTTCGGACGAAGAAGGGGGTCGGATAGCAAGACCGCAGCGCAGCCGGAATCTTGATTTGTATGTGGAAAACAGCGCCACGTTTGTGGACGCCAATCGGCAAGGCCATGTCTTTCTCCATGCTTGGATGATAGGACGTGGTACTCACCTGGGTACACGTGGAAAGCCGCATGGGGCCTAGCTTTGCACGTTTTCACTCGACAGAAGATGGCCTGCCCGGAGGGGATCGAACCCCCGACAACCTGCTTAGAAGGCAGGTGCTCTATCCAACTGAGCTACGGGCAGCAAAGGGAAGGTGGCGATTTTACGGTGCCTTCCGCGCGTCAGCGGCGGCCGACAGAGGATGCGGCGATTTGCCCGCACGCGTACCGGTGCATGAAGCGCGAACGTCGAGCCTTGCATGGAGCACGTCATGGCAGACCCAACCCGCCCCTCTTCCCCGTACCGTCCGACCTCCGGGGAGGAACCGGAGATCGGCTTCGAGGAGTCGATCCCTTCCGACGGCAACGACCCCATCGGCGAGCAGATGATCGAAGAGCTCGGGCAGTCCAGGCCGGAGAAGACGCCGGCGCAGCCGCCGCCCGAGCCCATGCCCGAGCAACTGCCCGTGAGCTGAAAGCTCGCGCGAGGCTTTCCCCCGCCGGTTCGCGAAATACTTCCTGTCTTCCAGCCGCTGGGTGCCGTACAACCGCATTTCGGTTCTACGTCGGAACAGCAGACCAGACAACAAGCCTGTCGATCTGCCCTTGCCTCGGCCAGAGGAAACTTCGAATGCCCGGCTCTCGCTTTGTATTGACCACTCACAGCGGGCGCGCGGTTCGCAATCCGATCGATGAGGACCTTCGCCGGGGCCTGGATGACGTCTTCGGGCGGTCGGCAACAAAGACCCGGGAGGGCGAGCGGGCAAGTGCCTGGCTGCTTTACGAGCAGCAAGGTGCCGGGCCCACCCTCGTGGTCGAGATCTGTCAGGACCATACCGTGATCTTCGAACAATGGGCCGATGCGCGCCACGCCACGCTGCTCTGTCCGGTCACCCGCCTGCGGGACGTCTCCTTCGCGCATGCGCTGGCGCTGTGGCGCGCGCTGCGGGCCGGCGACGTGGCGGCCGTGAGGTGCGAGGCGTGGCAGGCAGAGGACTTCGGCACGTCAAGCCAGATGCCGGCAAAGTCCTGAGTCCTCCACGAGCCCGGTCCGATCCTCGGCTGCGCGCCGACGCTTCGTGGGGTGCCTTATTTGCGGGCACGGCGTTCCGAGCCTTGCGCCGCAACGTTTCGTCGAGATGCCCTCCTGCTTCCCCACAGCCTTGTCCACAGCGCGCGGGGATAACGGGCACTGGCGTAACGCAGGCGTCATCTCGAAGGCCTATGCTGGAGCAAGACAGTCCGTCCGCGCTGGTAGAGGTTGCTTCGGCGTTCGCCCGTCAAGGGCGGTTCCTCGATGCGGGCGACTGTCCCGCTCTCCGTGGCCGCCCCTCGACCGCAGATTGAGCCGTTGTCCTCTCTTCGTGATTGCGAGTCTGTCCGTTGGCGCTACTGGCTCCAGGTGACGAGGCTCCATACGATAGCTACGAGCTGAGTGACGTTGATCAGGATCGCGGTGATGTGAGTTCGGCGGAATCCTGGAATTGCGTTCATGTAGTCCGATTGGATCTGCGCGCCAAGCGAGTCCATCTTGGGAATGATCTTCTTGCGCAGGGCGATCGCAACTAGCGCAAGCGCCGCGGCACCCGCCGCCAGCCCCGGGCGACCCGCAGACGCAAAGCTGATCGACGTTGCCGTCGCGGTTACAAATGCGGCGACATAGTAGGTATTGAAGAAGCCGCGCACGAAGCGGGCGTCGAGCGGCGTGTCGTGCTTCAGGACCAGAAGTGGAATCGACCCCATGATGAAGTAGGCGGTCGTGACGAGGAGGGCCACCGTAAAGAACAGGGCGGCAAACATGGAAGCAGACATCTTGGCTCTCCTCGAGGTATTGCAGATCAACGCCAGCTACCGACCCGCGCTGATTATGGAGCCGCTCTCAAGAGGGCTCTGCCCGCTCAATTGAATCGGTCGACTCGTCATTGCTACCCGCGGCCGTCAGCCTGGCCAGGGTACGCCGAGCCATTTCGGGGCATCCGCGGAGCTGGCAGTGCGGGCGCTATGTCGGGGGCCATCTGGCGCTCCGAGCCGCCTGGCTCAACGCGCGGCGCCGAACTTTTGGATATTGGTGTCGCCGCGCGGAACGACGCATCGGCCAGTGAGCCTGTTATGCGCCTCCATGACCTGGGCGTGCGCCTGAACACTTGGCAAGAACGTAGACAAGCCGGACATGGAAAACATGGAAAACAAAAAGAGGACAACGACGTAAGCCGTTGCCCTCAATGAGTTTTCCTTGGTCGGGGCGAAAGGATTCGAACCTTCGACCCTCTGGTCCCAAACCAGATGCGCTACCAGGCTGCGCTACACCCCGACGAGCCTGCGATTCTAGCCTGTCAAAACGCGTGTTTCGCCGCCCGATGCAAATCGATGTCCCGGGCGATGGTCTTCAGTGCCTCGCGTACTGCGTCTTGCCGAAGAGGATCTCGCGTTCCTTGTCGCCGGTGATCGGCCTGCGCAGGTCGGCCAGGACCTTCACGCCGCGCTGCACCGCGGGCCGCGCGGCGATGCCGTCGAACCACTTCTTCAGATGCGGGAAGTCCGTCAGGACGATGCCCTGGTTCTCCCAACTGCGCAGCCACGGGAAGATCGCGATGTCGGCGATCGTGTAGCTGTCACCGGCAATGAACTTGCTGGCCGAGAGCTGCTTGTCGATCACGCCATAGATGCGCCTGGCTTCGTTGGTATAGCGGTCGATCGCGTAAGCGATCTTCTCGGGCGCGTACATGCGGAAGTGGTGCGCCTGCCCGAGCATCGGCCCGACGCTGCCCATCTGGAACATGAGCCATTGCAGCACCTCGTAGCGAGCCCGGTCGCTGTCGGGCAGGAACTTGCCCGTCTTGCCGGCCAGGTAGACCAGGATCGCGCCCGACTCGAACAGCGAGATCGGCTTGCCGTCGGGCCCCACCGGATCGGTGATGGCCGGAATCTTGTTGTTCGGGCTGATCTTCAGGAAGCTCGCCTCGAACTGGTCGCCCGCGCCAATGTTGACGGGATGGGCGATGTAGGGGAGGCCACATTCCTCCAGCATGATGTGGACCTTGTGGCCATTGGGCGTGGGCCAGGAATAGACGTCGATGGGGGCTTGGGGCATGTCGGTGCGTTCCATGGAAAAGTACGAGGCCGGCCAGCATAGCCGTCGATGGCTTTTCGTGCAGGCTGCCGCTCTCAGGCGACAGCGGCGGCCGGCGCCAGGTGCTGGTGGATGAGCGCGACCACGGCCGCGCCTTCGCCGATGGCGCCGCCCACGCGCTTGACGGAGCCCGAGCGGACATCTCCCACCGCGTATACGCCCGGAACGCTGGTCTCGAGATTGGCCGCGGGCTTGGCCGGAAAAGCCTTGCGGGCCGGCTCGCCCGTCAGCACGAAGCCATGCTTGTCGACCGCGACGCCGCAGCCCGCCAGCCAGTCCGTCTCGGGCACCGCGCCGATGAACAGGAAGATGTTGCGCGCCGTGCATTGCTCTTCCAGGCCGGTCGTGCGGCAGCGCCAGGTCGCGCCGTTGAGCCCGGTCGCGGGTTCGCCATGCAAGTGCACGAGCTCGGTGTGCGGATGCAGCTCGATATTGGGCGCGGCCTCGATGCGATCGATCAGGTAGCGCGACATGGTGGCGGCGAGCGACGGACCTCTGACCAGGATGTTGACCTTGGCCGCGTGCTGCGACAGGAACACGGCTGCCTGGCCGGCCGAGTTGCCGCCGCCCACCAGCGCCACCTCCTGCCGCGCGCACAGCTTGGCTTCCAGCGCCGAAGCCCAGTACCAGATGCCGCGGCCCTCGAATTCGGCCAGGCGCGGCACCTCCGGGCGGCGGTAGCGCGCGCCGCTGGCGATCACCACGCTTCGGGACCGCAGGAGCCGCCCGTCGGTCAGCCGCACCGACAACTCGCCCGTTGTCTCGGCCGCGCTGCAGTCCATCGACTCGACCTCGGCCGGTATCAGCATCTCCGCGCCGAATTTCTGCGCCTGCACATAGGCCCGGCCGGCCAGCGCCCCGCCGGAGATGCCGGTCGGAAAACCCAGGTAATTCTCGATGCGCGCGCTGGCGCCGGCCTGCCCGCCGAAGGAGCGGCAGTCGACGACGATCACGCGCAGCCCTTCCGATGCCGCATAGACAGCGGTCGCCAGGCCGGCAGGACCGGCGCCGACCACCACGACGTCGAACAGGTCTTCGTGCGCGATGGTGTCGACCATTCCCAGGCAGCGCGCGAGCGCCTGCTCGGTCGGGTTCGGCATGACCGAGCCGTCGGGGCAGACGACCAGCAGTTCCGCTTCGCCGTACTGCTCGAGCAGGGCGGCGGCATCGCTGTCCTGCGACGAGTCGACCACATGGTAAGGATGGCCGTTGCGGCCGAGGAAGTTCTGTAGCCGGAGCAGGTCCGCCGACTGGGGCGGCCCGAGCAGCACCGGTCCGCTGGCGCCCGACTCGATCAGCCGCACACGCCGCAGGATCATGGCGCGCACCAGGCGTTCCCCGAGGTCGGCCTCGGCAATGATCAGGGCGCGCAATTGATCGGGCGGCACGAGCAGGGCCTCGACGTCGGTCTCCGCGTGGCAGTCGACCAGGGCAGGGCGTCCGGAAAGCTGGGCGACCTCGCCCAGGAACTGGCCGGGGCCTCCCTCGCGTTCGATCGGCACCACATGGCCGAAGCCATCGCGCTGCGTCATGGCCACGGTGCCCGCGAGGACGACGAACATGCCCGGGCCCGGTTCACCGGCCTTGAACAGGCAATCGCCCGCCGCGTAGTGCTCGGCACGGCCGAATCGCCGGATGCGCGCGATGTCCTGCCCGCCGAGCGTGGGAAACATCTGATGGCGTCGGGTCTCGACCTCGACCCTCATTTCTGCAGCCATGAGAACTCCAGTTGAATGATTTTCGGCATTAGACGACGAAGCCGCGTCCTGCGCGCCACAAGTCACGCAACTGCCATTGGATTGACACGCTTTTTTCACCGGGGGTGCAGAGACTCGCTTCCAGAAAGGGTTCCGAATGAAAGAACTGCCCAATCCGACGTTTCCGTTCTCGCAACTGGGGTTGCGCGCGGCTTTGTGGCCCGCCCCGGCTCCGGTACGCAATACTGGCGCCGCCGCTACCGTCACGGCCCCCGCGCCGGTAGCGCCTGCGTTGCCGGCGCCGGCCCCCAGCGGCATCAGCGTGACCTGGGCGCGTCACCAGGATGACGTCCGCGCGGCCCAGCGCCTTCGCTACCAGGTCTTCGCCGGCGAAATGGGCGCGCGGCTCACGACGCCGATCGAAGGCCACGACATCGACTTGTTCGACGATTTCTGCGAGCACCTGCTGGTGCGCGACGAAGCGACCCGGCAGGTGATCGGCACTTACCGCGTGCTGACGCCGGCGCAGGCGCGGCGCGTCGGCAGCACCTACAGCGATACCGAATTCGACCTGACCCGCCTGCGCGACCTGCGCGAACGCATGGTCGAGCTCGGCCGCAGCTGCGTCCATGCCGAGCATCGCCAGGGCGGGGTGATCCTTGCGTTGTGGGGCGCATTGGCGGGTTTCATGAACCGCAACAAGCTCGACACGATGATCGGCTGCGCCACCATCCCGATGGGCCACAACGGCCTGACCAACGGCGACGCGGCCGCCAGCATCTGGCGCCAGCTTTCGGCCACGCACATGGCGCCGATCCAATACCACGTCCAGCCCCGCCTGCCGCTGCCGGTGCATCGGCTCGACGACACGGTGGATGTGGAACCGCCCGCGCTCATCAAGGGCTACCTGCGGCTTGGCGCCAAGGTGCTGGGCCCGCCGGCCTGGGACCCGGACTTCAACAGTGCCGACTTGCCGATGCTGATGCGCATCGACGACCTGCCACCGCGCTACCGGAAGCACTTTCTGGGCAATTAAGTCAGCGCAAGCGCGTTCGTCACGGTTTTGTCACATAAATGTCACAAGGCCTGCCGACACTGTCATGTTTTGGCTTATGAGCATTTTCGTGCCGGTTGCCCCAGAATCCCTCTTCATGCCGTCTGCCCCTTCCGACAGGCCGCCGGAGGCCGTGGCGCCCACACTCACGCTGCTCGATCGCGACCACAGCATCCTTGCCTTCAACGAGCGCGTGCTCGACTGGGCCTATCGGCCGGAGGTGCCGCTGATCGAGCGCCTGAGCTATCTGTGCATCGTCTCGTCCAATCTCGACGAGTTCTTCGAGGTGCGCGCCGCCCCCCACCTGAGCGCCGGCGTGGCGGGCGACCGCAAGGGCAACTACACCGTCGAATCGTTCGAGCGCCTCTCCGAGGCCGCGCACGCGCTCGTGGCCCGGCAATACGCCCTCTACAACGACGAGTTGATCCCGACCTTCGCCGGCCAGGGAATCCAGATCATCTCGCACGGCGAGCGCAATCCGGCGCAGCGCAAATGGGTGCATGAATACTACGAGCGCGAGGTCCGGCCGCTGCTGATTCCGGTCGGGCTGGACCCTGCCCATCCGTTCCCGCAGGTGGCGAACAAGTCGCTCAACTTCATCGTCCGCCTGAACGGCAAGGATGCCTTCGGCCGCGAGAACCCGATCGCCATCGTGAAGGTGCCGCGGGTTCTGCCGCGTCTGATCCGCATGCCGGCGAAGGTCTCGGGCGGCAAGACGCTGTTCGTTTCGCTCTCGAGCATTGTCCGTGCCCACCTGTCGAGCATGTTCCCGGGGCGCGAGGTCGGCGAGTTCTCGCAGTTCCGGGTGACGCGCCACTCCGACCTGGCGGTCGACGAGGACGACGTGAAGAATCTGCGCACGGCGTTGCGCCAGGGGCTCCAGCACCGGCACTACGGCCAGGCCGTGCGGCTCGAGGTGTCGTCGAGCTGCGCCGAATCGCTCGCGAGCTTCCTGCTGGCGCAGTTCAACCTGCCGCCCAAGTCGCTGTACCGGGTGCACGGGCCGGTCAACCTGGCTCGGCTGACCCAGCTCATCGACCTGCTCGACGAGCCCCGACTGCGCTTTCCGCCGTACCAGGCCTCGTACCCGGTCTCGCTCACGCCGGGCCAGTCCTTCTTCGACCGCCTGCAGCGCGGCGACGCGCTGATCCATCAGCCTTTCGAGAGCTTCGAGGGCGTGCTCGCTTTCCTGCGCGAAGCGGTGCAGGACCCCCAGGTGCTCGCGATCAAGCAGACCATCTACCGCACCGGCACCGACTCCGAGCTCATGGATCTGCTGCGTGAAGCGGTTCGCCGGGGCAAGGAAGTGACGGTGGTGGTGGAACTCAAGGCCCGCTTCGACGAGGAGGCCAACATCAACTGGGCCGAGATGCTCGAATCGATCGGCGCGCAGGTGGTTTATGGCGTGGTGGGCCTGAAGACGCACGCCAAGATGCTGCTCGTGACCCGGCGCGAGGGCAAGCAGATGCGGCGCTACGGCCATCTCTCGACCGGCAACTACAACCCTCGCACCGCCGCGCTCTACACCGACATCAGCCACCTGACGGCCGATCCGATGCTGACGGCCGACATGGAAGCCGTGTTCGTGCATCTGGCCAGTCAGAGCCGGCTGCCCAAGCTCAATCGCATGTGGTTCGCGCCCTTCGACCTGCATCAAAACCTGATCGCGCGTATCAACGCCCTCGGCGCCGCCGCGGCGGCCGGCGAGTCCACGCGCATCGTCGTCAAGATGAATGCACTGACCGACGAGGAGTTGATCGCCTCGCTGGTCGCGGCGGGCCAGAAGGGCGTGAGCATCGACCTGATCGTGCGCGGTGCCTGCACCTTGCCCGCGCGCGTGCCGGGCCTGACGGACAACATCCGGGTGCGCTCGGTCATCGGCCGCTTCCTGGAACATTCACGCGTCTTCTATTTCCGCCAGGGCAGCGACGAGGCGCTCTACCTGTCGAGCGCCGACTGGATGAACCGCAACATGATGCGGCGCGTCGAACTCGCATGGCCGGTGACCGACCCCGAGCTGCGCCAGCGCCTCATCGACGAATGCCTGGTCGCCTATCTGCACGACGGGCGCGATGCCTGGGATCTGCATGGCGACGGGGTCTATCACCGCGTCTTCCGGGGCGCCGGCCAGGGCGTGGCGGGCGCGCCGCAGGCCGTCGAGGCCCATGGCGCGCAGACCGCGCTGATGGAGCGCTACGCGTCGCGAGGCCTCAGCCGCGCCGCATCACGAGATTGACCACTACCATGGACCTTATTTTCTGGCGCCACGCCGAGGCCGAAGACTGGACCGAGGGCTGCGAGGACATGCAGCGTTCGCTCACCCAGCGCGGCGAGAAGCAGGCCAAGCGCATGGGCGCCTGGCTCGACCGTCAGCTTCCGGAGGGCACGCGCGTTGTCTGCAGCCCGGCACGCCGCTGCGAGCAGACCGCGCTCGCGCTCGGGCGCAAGTACAAGCTGCGCAGCGAACTTGCCCCCGACACCACGCCGGACGAACTGCTGGGCGCCGCCGGATGGCCGAACGGAAAGTCCGTGGTGCTGCTCATCGGACACCAGCCTTCGCTCGGCAATGCCATTGCGCTGCTGCTCGGCATGAAGCAGGACAGCTGCCCGGTCCGAAAGGGCGCGGTCTGGTGGATTCGCACCCGCGAGCGCGATGGCGACGTGCAGACGGTGGTCGTCACGGTGCAGTCGCCTGAATTGCTCTGATCCGGCTCAGACGCCTGACAACTCCACCCGCCAGGTGGTCTTTTGCCACGCCAGCACCTCCTCCCGCAAGAGGTGCGCCGACTGGGGGTAGGCCTCTGCCCAGTCCGGCGGGCATGCGACGGTGAACAGCCGCGCGCCCGATCGCACGAGCTGTAGCGCCTGGACGTCCGGATCCCGGCGCGCATGGCACAGGATCACCGCCAGCCGCAGTGACAGCAGCTGCGCCACGAAGGTCTCGTCGTCCAGCGCACTCTCTAGCTTGCGCAGCTTGCCCCGGTGGCCCAGCACGAGCTGGCTGAGCCAGTGCATCTCGTTCAGGGCGAAGCCCGGTGCGTCGGCGTTGTCGAGGATGTAGGCGCCGTGCTTGTGGTACTCGCTGTGGGAAATGTGCACGCCGATCTCATGCAGCTGGGCAGCCCAGCCGAGCTTGCGCAGCGCGCGTCCCGCGCGGCTGGTCGTGCTGCCGCCGCGCGCGCCCGGGTCGAGCTGCACGAACAGCATGGCGCCGGTTTCGCCCACGCGCCTGGCCTGCGCCGCGTCGACCGCGAAGCGGGCGGCAAGCCGGGCCACGGTGGTGGTGCGCAGATCGGCGACGACGTCGTCGCGCTCCAGCAGCTCGTACAGCACCCCATGGCGCAGCGCGCCCTGCGCGACCTTCATCTCCTCGATCTCGAGCAGGTCGAAGACAGCGCGCAGCACGCTGACGCCGCCGCCGATCACCGCCTTGCGGTCTTCCCGCATGCCGTCGATCTTCAGGCGTTCGGCGCTCCCGGCCTTGAGCAGGCGGTCCAGCAGCCAGTCGAGCCCGTCGCGCGTGATCAGGCCCGGCTCGGCGCCGGCGGCGGCCAGCACGTCGCCCACGGCGCCGATCGTGCCCGAGGCGCCGTAGGCCACGTCCCATTGGTCTGGCATGTAGGTACCGAGCGCGTCGTCCAGCACCGCCTTGGCGGCGACCTCGGCGGCGCGAAAGGCCACCGGGGTGAACTGGCCCTGCGCGAAATGCTTCATCGACCAGGCGACACTGCCGACGCGGTAGGACTCCATGACCTCCGCCTGGAGCGCGCGTCCCATGATCATCTCGGTGGAGCGGCCGCCGATGTCGACCACCAGCCGGCGTTCCCGGTCGGAGGCGTCGGTGTGGGGCAGCATGTGCGCCACACCCTGATAGATGAGGCGGGCTTCCTCCCGGCCCGGGATGACGTCGATGCCGAAGCCCAGGATGGTGCGCGCGCGCAGCAGGAACTCGTCGCGATTGCGCGCTTCCCGCAATGTTTGCGTGGCCACCGCGCGGACCTGCGAGCGCTTGAACCCCGCGAGCCGTTCGCCGAAGCGGGCGAGCGCGTCCCAGCCGCGCTGCATGGCCTCGGGTGTCAGGTTGCGCGCGCTGTCGAGACCGTTGCCTTGGCGAACGGTTTCCTTCAGATATTCGGCGCGGTGGATCTGGCCATGGTCGACCTGACCGATCTCGAGGCGAAAGCTGTTCGAGCCGAGATCGACCGCGGCGAGGCGGGTTCCGTTTTGCATGTTGGGGTGGAAAGGTCGGGGCCTGATCGTAGCGCCGACTGGGCACCGGAACGAAGGCGCAAGGCTAGATTGACGATGTGACAATTGTGTGACACCGTCACGATCGACAGAGAAGGGCGGCGGTCGCTTTCCCTCTGTGGAGAAGGTGTCACACCAATGTCACACAAGCTTCCTAGAGTCCGTGCCAAGCCCCTTGCGGGGTTCTTCTGCACTTCAACAGGAAGCATCATGAAAACGACGATCAAATTCGCAGCCGCCGGCCTGATGGCCGCGGCCTTCGCCCAGGTTCCCGCATTTGCCCAGGACGCGACCGGCGCCGGCGCGAGCTTCCCGGCACCGCTCTACTCCAAGTGGGCTTCGGATTTCAACAAGGCGACCGGCGCCAAGATCAACTACCAATCGGTGGGCTCGGGCGCGGGCATCAAGCAGATCGACGCGAAGACGGTCGATTTCGGCGCTTCCGACATGCCGCTGACCGACGAGGAACTGAAGGCCAAGGGCCTCATGCAGTTCCCCACCGTCATTGGCGGCGTGATTCCCGTGGTCAACATCCAGGGCATCAAGCCCGGCGAACTCAAGCTCAACGGCCAGGTCCTCGGCGACATCTACCTCGGCAAGATCACCAAGTGGAACGACCCCGCGATCAAGGCGCTCAACGGTTCGCTTGCGCTGCCTGACGCCACGATCGCCCCGGTGCGCCGCGCCGACGGCTCGGGCACGACCTTCCTGTTCACGAACTACCTGAGCAAGGTCAACGCCGACTGGAAGGCCAAGGTCGGCGACGGCACGGCCGTCAACTGGCCCACCGGCGCGGGCGGCAAGGGCAACGAAGGCGTTGCCCAGTTCATCAGCAAGCTGCCCAATTCGATCGGCTATGTCGAATACGCCTACGTCAAGCAGAACAAGATGACCTATGCCGAAATGCAGAATGCTGCCGGCAACTTCGTGTCCCCGGACGACACGGCCTTCAAGGCCGCCGCCGCGGGCGCCGACTGGTCGAAGAGCTTCTACCAGGTGCTGACCAACCAGCCCGGCAAGGATTCATGGCCCATCACCGGCGCCACCTTCATCCTGATGCACAAGGCGCAGGAGAAGCCCGTCCAGGCCACCACGACCCTCAAGTTCTTCGACTGGGCCTACAAGAATGGCGACAAGACCGCCGGCGACCTCGACTACGTGCCGATGCCCGACAAGGTCAAGAGCGTGATCGCGACCGCATGGGGCGAGATCAAGGACGCTTCGGGCAAGCCCGTCGCATACAAGTAAGCAAGAGGACTGGCGCGCATGAGCACTCCGTTTCAGGACGCGCCGCCCACTTCGGAGCGACCAGTGTCATCCACCTTTCCCGCCAACGCTTCCGTCGACATCGCGGCCGAGCGTGCTCGCGCAACTTCGAGCCCGCCGCCGGTCAAGAGGCCGCGCACGGGCGCGGCGACCGATCGCCTCTTCGGCTGGGCGGCCAAGGGTGCCGCGCTGCTGACCCTGGCGATGCTGGTCGGCATCCTGCTGTCGCTGCTGGCCGGTGCCTGGCCGGCCGTGCAGAAGTTCGGCTTCGGCTTCCTCACCAGCAGCGTGTGGGATCCGGTGAAGAACGAGTACGGCGGCCTGGTGATGATCTACGGCACCCTGGCAACCTCGCTGATCGCGCTGGTGATCGCGGTGCCTGTGAGCTTCGGCATCGCGCTTTTCCTCACTGAAATGTCGCCCGCATGGCTCAAGCGCCCGCTGGGCACGGCCATCGAGCTGCTCGCCGCCGTGCCCTCCATCGTCTACGGCATGTGGGGCCTGCTGGTCTTCGGACCCATCCTTTCTCTCTACGTGCAGCAGCCGCTGCAACGATTGTTCGACGGCGTGCCCTACCTGGGCGCGCTGGTGACCGGGCCCCCCGTGGGCATCGGCATCCTGTCGGCCGGGATCATCCTGGCGATCATGATCATTCCGTTCATCGCTTCGGTGATGCGCGATGTCTTCGAGGTCACTCCGCCGCTCCTCAAGGAGTCGGCCTACGGGCTGGGCTCGACCACCTGGGAAGTCGTCTCCAAGGTGGTGCTTCCCTACACCAAGGCCGGCGTCGTCGGCGGCATCATGCTCGGCCTGGGGCGTGCGCTCGGCGAGACGATGGCCGTCACCTTCGTGATCGGCAACACGAACCAGCTCAATTCGCCCTCGGTCTTCGAGGCGGCCAACAGCATCACCTCGGTGCTGGCCAATGAATTCGCCGAAGCCGGCGAAGGCCTGCACCAGGCCTCGCTCATGTACCTGGGCCTCGTGCTGTTCTTCATCACTTTCGTGGTGCTGTCGCTGTCCAAGCTGCTGCTGCAGCAGATGAAGAAGAGCGAAGGGACCAAGTCATGAGCACCGGGGAACGCCTTCTCAACGCCAAGACGCTCGACGAAACCAGGGCGGCGAAGTTCGCCGGCCGCAAGCGCGTCAACTTCGTCGCGCTCACGCTGTCGCTCGCCGCGATGGCCTTCGGCGTCTTCTGGCTGGTCTGGATCCTGTGGGAAACGCTTCGCCAGGGCGTGGGCGGTCTCGCGCTCGCCACGTTCACCCAGATGACGCCGCCGCCGAACGAAGAGGGCGGCATCGCCAATGCGATCTTCGGCTCGCTCGTGATGGTGGCGCTTGCCACTTTCGTGGGCACGCCGATCGGCATCATGGCCGGCATCTATCTGGCGGAGTACAACCCGAAGAGCCTGCTTTCGAGCGTCGTGCGTTTCGTCAACGACATCCTGCTGTCGGCGCCGTCGATCGTGATCGGCCTGTTCGTCTACGCCGTGGTGGTGGCCTATTTCAAGTCCTTCTCGGGCCTGGCCGGTGCCTTGGCGCTCGCGCTGATCGTGATTCCGGTCGTGATCCGCACCACCGAGAACATGCTGCAGCTGGTTCCCCCGGGCCTGCGCGAAGCGGCCTACGCGCTGGGCACGCCGAAGTGGAAGGTGATCATCAGCATCACGCTGCGCGCCGCGCGCGCGGGCGTCGTGACCGGCATTCTGCTGGCTGTGGCGCGCATCGCCGGGGAAACCGCTCCGCTGCTCTTCACCGCGCTCAGCAACCAGTTCTGGACTTCCGACCTGACGCAGCCGATGGCGAGCCTTCCGGTGACGATCTTCAAGTTCGCGATGAGCCCTTACGAGAACTGGCAGAAGCTTGCCTGGGCCGGCGTGTTCCTGATCACCGTCGCGGTGCTGGCGCTCAACATCATCGCGCGAGTCGTCACGCGCAACAAACTCTGAACATCATGCCAACCACCATCGCACCGCAGCCGACGCGCTCGAAGATCTCGGTCAAGGACCTGAACTTCTATTACGGCAAGTTCCATGCGCTCAAGGGCATCAACCTCGAGATTCCGGAGAACAAGGTCACGGCGTTCATCGGCCCGTCGGGCTGCGGCAAGTCGACCTTGCTGCGCACCTTCAATCGCATGTTCGAGCTGTACCCGGAGCAGCGCGCCGAAGGCACCATCGCGCTGGACGGCGAGAACCTGCTGACCTCGAAGCAGGACGTGGCGCTGATCCGCGCCAAGGTCGGCATGGTGTTCCAGAAGCCGACGCCTTTCCCGATGTCGATCTACGACAACATCGCCTTCGGCGTGAAACTGTTCGAGAACCTCAGCTCCTCCGAGATGGACGACCGCGTCGAATGGGCGCTCAAGAAGGCCGCGCTCTGGACCGAAGTGCGCGACAAGCTGCAGCAAAGCGGCTCGGGCTTGTCCGGCGGCCAGCAGCAGCGCCTTTGCATCGCGCGCGGCATCGCGATCAAGCCCGAAGTGCTGTTGCTCGACGAACCCTGCTCGGCACTCGATCCGATCTCGACGGCGAAGATCGAAGAGCTGATCGCCGAGCTGAAGAGCGAGTACACCGTGGTCATCGTGACGCACAACATGCAGCAGGCGGCACGCTGCAGCGACTACACCGCCTACATGTACCTGGGCGACCTGATCGAGTTCGGCGCGACGGAAGAACTCTTCTTCAAGCCGAAGCGCAAGGAGACAGAAGATTACATCACCGGCCGTTTCGGCTAAGGAGGCCCCATGACCGAAAAACATCTCTCCAGCCAGTTCGACAGCGAGCTCAACGCCGTCTCTTCCCGCGTGATGGAGATGGGCGGCATGGTCGAGGCCCAGATCCAGCAGGCCGTGTATGCACTCTCGCAGTTCGATTCCGAGGCGGCCGACCGCGTGATGGAAACCGAGCAGCGCGTCAACGCCATGGAAATCGAGATCGATCGCGAACTCTCGTCCATCATCGCGCGCCGCCAGCCGACGGCGCGCGACCTGCGGCTGCTGATCGCGATCTCGAAGACCACCGCCAACCTCGAGCGCGTGGGCGACGAGGCCAACAAGATCGCGCGCATGGTCAAGTCGATCATCGAAAGCGGCTCGGCGCGCGCGCTGCCTTCCACCGAGTTGCGCATCGCCTCGGAGCTCGCCTCCGGCCTGCTGCGCAAGGCGCTCGACGCCTTCGCGCGGCTCGACACCGCCGCGGCGCTGTCGATCCTGAAGGACGACGACCTGATCGACAAGGAGTTCGATGGGTTCGTGCGCAAACTGGTCACCTACATGATGGAAGACCCGCGCACGATCTCCGCCAGCCTCGACCTGCTGTTCCTGGCCAAGGCCATCGAGCGCATCGGCGACCACGCGAAGAACATCGCGGAATTCATCATCTATATCGTCAAGGGCGCGGACGTCCGGCACACTTCGATGCAGGACATTGAATCCGCGCTGCAATAGCCTACAGACTCATCGATGAAGAAACCACGCGTCCTGATCGTCGAAGACGAATCCTCGATTGCCGAGCTGATCGCCGTCAACCTCCGTCACAACGGCTTCGAGCCTATCTGGGCGGAGGACGGCGCCGCGGCGCAGCGCGAGATCGATGCCTTTCTGCCCGACCTGGTCCTGCTCGACTGGATGCTGCCGGGCCAGAGCGGTCTGCAACTCGCCCGCCAGTGGCGCAAGGATCCGCGCACGAAGGCAATGCCGATCCTCATGCTGACCGCGCGCGGCGACGAGCCCGACAAGGTCGCGGGCCTCGATGCAGGGGCCGACGACTACATCACCAAGCCTTTCTCCACCCAGGAACTGCTCGCTCGCATCCGCGCCGTGCTGCGCCGGCGTGCTCCCGAAGCCGTGGCCGAACGCGTCGAGATCGGCGAACTCGTGCTCGACACCGCGACCCACCGCGTGACCTGGCAGGGCGCCCCGCTGAAGGTGGGGCCGACCGAATTCAAGCTGCTGGGCTACCTGATGCAGCATGCCGAACGCGTTCACAGCCGGGCGCAACTGCTCGACAAGGTCTGGGGTGACCACGTCTACATCGAAGAGCGGACAGTCGACGTGCACGTCAAGCGCCTGCGCGAATCGCTCGGCCCGGCCGCCCCGATGGTCGAGACGGTGCGTGGCGCGGGCTACAGGCTCACGGCCCAAGCCACGGTCTGAGAGGTCCGTCCGTCCGGCGCGGCCCGGGCGGGATAATGGTCCGGCATGCCCTTTCGTATCGCAACTTTCCTTCTCGCATCCATCCTCGGCGCTGCCGCCGCGGCGGCGCTGCCTGGGCGCGGCCTGATCTGGGCCGGGGCCTGGGTGGGCGCGGTGGTCTGGCTCGCGGTCGATGCCTGGCGTGCACAGCAGATGCTGAACGTCCTGCGCAACGATGCCATCGGATTGCCGTCGCGAGGGCCGGGCGTCTGGGGCGAACTGGGCGAGCGGATTCGCAAGTTGCTGCGGACACGCGAGCAACAGACGCGGCAGGCCGAAGATCGCCTGCAGGAATTTCTTGCCGCCATCCAGGCGTCGCCGAATGGCGTGATTCTGCTGGACGAGCAGGGCCGGATCGAGTGGTGCAACCAGACGGCGGCCGAGCAGTTTGGCATCGATGCCGAGCGCGATCTGTTGCAGCACCTCGCGAACCTTGTTCGCGACCCGGCCTTCGTCGCCTATCTTGCTTCGTGGAACTACAGCCGGGACGTGGTGCTCGACGCCCACTCGCGTGGACAATCGCTGCGCAGCCACCCGGTGCGCCTTTCGGTGCAGGTGCATCCTTATGCGGGCAATCGCCGCATGCTCCTGACGCGCGACATCACTTCCGTGGAGCAGGCGGAGGCGATGCGGCGCGATTTCGTCGCGAACGTCTCGCACGAGATCCGCACGCCGCTCACAGTGCTCGCGGGCTTCGTCGAAACACTGCAGAACCTGCCGCTCGATGCGCAGGAGCGTTCGCGCTATCTCGCGCTCATGGCGCAGCAGTCGCACCGCATGGAGACGCTGGTCAATGACCTGCTGACGCTGTCGCGTCTGGAGGGGAGCGCCGCGCCTCCCGCCAACCGCTGGACCCGCATGCGCGCGCTCATGGCGCAATGCGAGGACGAAGGGCGGGGCCTGTCCAGCCGGCTTTCGTCGCAAGGCCATCGGCTTTCGTTCACCATGGAGGGCGATTGCGAGATCGCCGGCGCGGCGACCGAATTGCAGAGCGCGATGTCCAATCTCCTGAGCAACGCGGTCCGCTACACGCCCGGCGGCGGTGAAGTGAAGGTCAGCTGGCGGATGCTGCCCGATGGCCGCGGCGAATACGCGGTGAGCGACAGCGGCCCCGGCATCGCGGCCGAGCACATTCCGCGGCTGACCGAGCGCTTCTACCGCATCGATCGCAGCCGCTCGCGCGAGACCGGCGGCACGGGTCTCGGGCTGGCCATCGTGAAGCATGTCGCGCAGCGCCACGGCGCCGAACTGCGTGTGGAGAGCACGGTCGGAAAGGGCTCGCGCTTCGCGCTTCTGTTCCCGGCCGCGCGCATCCGGCCGGCGTCGGTGCTCAGCGCGGTTGCCTGAGCGTCGAGCGCAGCAGCACGAGGAACAGCGCCGCGGTCAGTGCCAGCGCCAGGGCGCTCATGAGCCAGAAGGCGAGCGGAGACTGCATGGCGGGCAACGCTCCGACGCCACGGTAGGCGAGCAGGTAGCTGCCGCCAAGCCCCACGCCCCACAGCAGCGTGCAATAGAGGATCAGCGGCATCACCGTGACCCGGTAACAACGCAGGACGAAGACGCACAGTGTCTGCATCGAGTCGGCGAGGTGGTAGACCGCCGTCACCAGCAGCAACGTGGCCGCCAGTCCCACCACGGCGGGATTGCCGGAATAGATCGCAGGCAACTGCCAGCGCAGGCCCATCATCAATCCCGCGAACAGCAGCGCGAAGAACAGCGCCAGCTCGAAGCCCTTGCGGCAGGCGCCGCGCGCCAGCGCCGCCTCGCCGGCGCCCAGCCAATAGCTCACGCGCGCGCTGGTGGCGATGGCGAGCGACAGCGGCATCATGTAGGCGATGCCCGTGAGGTTCGCCGCGATCTGGTGCGCGGCGGATGCCACGATGCCCAGGCGCGCGACGAACAGGGCCATCAGTGTGAACGAGGTGATTTCCACCAGAACGGCAAGCCCGGCGGGCACGCCGAGCCGGGCGAATTGTCTGATCTGCCGCCAGTCGGGCGCCTCGATGCGGCGCCAGAATCGGTACTCGCGATAGAGCGGCTGGGTGCGCAGCAGCCAGATGGCGCAGGCCAGCATCGTCCAGTTCACCACCAGCGTCGCCAAGGCGCATCCCACCAGGCCCATCGCGGGGAGGCCTGCACCACCAAAGGTGAACCAGATCGACAGCGGCAGCTTCACGCACAGCGAGGCCAATTGCAGCCAGGTCACGAGCTGGGGCTTTCCAAGGCTCTGGTTCAGCGTGCTGAACAGGCGAAACAGCAGGGCGGGCGGCAGGGCGATGGCCAGCAAACGCAAATAGGCCTCCACGTCGGCGCGCATGGCGAGCGGCACTTCGGTCCAGCGAAGCAGCGGCGCGGGGAACAGCAGCAGTGTCATGCCCACCACGATCGCGATGCCGCACAGGTACAGCGACTGTCGCACCGAGCGCCCGACTTCAGGTGTGCGCCGGGCGCCGTGCAGTTCGGCCCACACCGGAAGCAGTGCCTGCATCATGCCCATCAAGGAGACGAAGACGCTGATGAAGATGGCCGAACCGACCGAAAGCGCTGCCAGTGCTTCTTCGGCATAGCGGCCAGCCACGATGTTGTCAGTCACGCCGAAGGCCATCACGGCCAGCTGGCCGACCAGCACGGTGGCGGCATGCCGTGCGATCACCCGCCGTTCGCTAGCCACCGGAAGGCGTGATTCTCTGGTAGAGGAGCAGGTCGTCGCTCGCGCTGGTCGGGCGGCGCAGCGTGCCGATCAGGCGCCAGCCTTCGAGATTCACGATCTGGTGCAGGCGCTCGATGGCGTCGGGGCCAACGAGCAGCCAGGCGCAGCTTGTCCCGCCGGCTGTCAACGGCTGCAGGTTGAAGTGCCCGTGATACCGAAGCGCGGCGACATGCGGCCGGCTGATCGAAAGCGCGGAAATGCAGCCGGGGTTGCTTCCCACGCGCTCGGAAATCGTGTGCACCTGCGGCGCGTAGCTGAGTGCGTAGTCCAGCGCGGGCAGCCAGAGGGTCGTTCCGAGCAGCCAGCACAGGGCGGCCCCGCCCGCGGGCAGCACCAGCGTCTTCCACAGCGCGGCGCGATGGCGTCCGGTGCGCCATCGCACGAGCCAGCACCAGGCGACGGTCGCGGCCAGGGCGAAGGTGAGCGTGAGCCAGGAGAAAGACGGCACGAAACCCGGAACGAGCCGGGTGACGCTGGCGGCCATCTTGGGCGGCATGCCTGTCTGCATCGCGATCCAGTAACCCCAGATGATCACGGCCGAGCCGCTGAAGAAGAGCAGGGTGAACCAGTCGATCACCGCGGCGACGCTGCGCCGGAACGTCGGCAGCGCGAAGGCCGCGAGCGTGGCGAAGGCGGGCAGCGCAAGCAGCAGGGAGCGGTCGGAGAAATCGGTGGTCCAGGTTGCCGCCAATGGCACCAGCGCGAACCACAGCGGCACCGCGACGTGGCGCGCCCGGAGCTGGCGCCGCCAGCGCCAGAGCGTCCAGATCGCCAGCGGCCATGCGGGCCACGTGAACCACAGCAGCAGCCTGGCCTGGCCGCGCAGATCCCCGCCGAGCGACCTTCCGTGGCTGCCAGGCAGATCGATCTTCCACTCCAGCAGGCCGAGCCCGCCCGCCAGCAGGATGGCCAGCACCGTGATGCCGAAGATCGTGACGATGGCGCCGGCCGAGTATGTGGGTTCGCCGTCGGGCGTTGCTTCGGCGCTGCGCCTGTAGTCGAAGGCCAGGAATGCGGCGCAGCCAATGCCCAGCATCAGCCCGACGGTGGCGCCGCCGCTCAGCGTCAGTCCGAATGTACCCACGACGAGGGCGATGACGGGACCAATGCGATGGTAAGGCAGGGCCGCGACGCCGTAGAACAGTTGAGAGGCGAAGAAGAGCTGGGCCAGGGCGGGCGTTGTTTCGTGACCCAACTGGGCGAGGCCGAGGCAGGCGATCAAGGCCAGCAGCGCGCCGTCCGCGATGGCGCGCGCGTAATCCGTGGGCTTGGCCTCGCCGCCGAAGGCGAACGCCACCGGCTGCGCTTGCGTCGTCCGCGCCAGGTAATAGACCGCATACCAGGTCGCCATGAAGGTGCCCCAGAGCAGTAGCGCGAACACTATGCGCACTGCGAGGTCCGGGCGCACCCAGGCCGGCGCGATCTGGATGGCCCAGGCGCCGATCCAGTAGGGGATCAGCGCGGGCGTCTCGGGCCGCATGCCCAGCAGCAAGGGATCGAACCAGCGCGCGATGCCCTCGGTGCTGCGCGCGAGTTCGGCCATGTAGCCGTAAGCCGTGATGTCGGCGCTCTTCCACGGACCCCGACCCAGCAGGCCGGGCATCAGATAGGCCGCGCACAGCAGCAGCAGCGCGATGCGCGGCAGGCGGCGCACGGCACTCTGGGCAACGATCGCGGGCGTCGGCTGATTCAACGGGAGGAGGGCCTTGGATGGAGCGGAAAGAAAAAGGGCAGCGCGGTAAACCGGGCTGCCCTGGACTCGAAAGCGCCAGCCTTACTTGGAGGCAGCGCCGGTGGTCTTGCCGAAACGGTTGCGGAACTTCTCGACGCGTCCACCCATGTTGTCGACCGACTTCTGGGTGCCGGTGTAGAACGGGTGGGATTCGCTCGACGTGTCGAGCTTGAAAAGGGGCAGCTCGCGGCCGTCGTCGGTCTTGCCCATTTCCTTGGTGTTCGCGCACGAACGGGTCACGAACTTGAAGCCGTTCGACAGGTCGACGAACAGAACTTCGCGGTAGTTCGGATGAATGCCTTCTTTAGCCATGATCTTTTCCTTTGGGTCGATGCGAGAGCCACAAACCCGGGTGTTCCGGGTCGTTCCGTCCATGAGACGGAGCTTCACGGCACGGCGCCGCGCTGCACTTTTCGCGAAGCCGGCGATTATCGCATACTGGCTCTTTTCAGCGCCAGAGGTACTCGCTCAATGACTCTTCCCATCCTGCGCGCCGGCCTGGTCGGCTATGGCTTCGCCGGCCAGACCTTCCATGCCCCGGTGATTTCAGCTGTTCCCGGCCTTCGACTGGAGGCTGTGGCAAGTTCACAGCCGCGCAAGGTGCACGCCGACTGGCCCGGCGTCGACGTGGTCCCCGACGCGGCGCTGTTGCTGGGCCGGGCGGACATCGACCTTGTCGTCATCGCCACGCCCAATGCGCAGCACCACCCGCTGGCGAAGGTGGCGCTCGCCGCCGGCAAGCATGTCGTGGTCGACAAGCCCTTCACGCTGGACGCGGCTCAGGCCCGAGAACTGGCGGAGTTGGCGCAGCGCAATGGCCGTGTGCTGTCGGTCTACCAGAACCGTCGGTTCGACGCTGATTTCCTGACGCTGCGCCAACTGCTGGCGGGCGGGGAGCTGGGACGCCCGGTCTACTTCGAATCGCATTTCGATCGCTTCCGGCCGCAGGTGCGCGAGCGCTGGCGCGAGCAACCGGTACCGGGGGCCGGTCTGTGGGTGGACCTGGGTGCCCACCTGGTCGACCAGACGCTGCAGCTCTTCGGCCGGCCCGACACACTGCAGCTCGATACGGCCGCGCTGCGCGACGGGGCGTTGGTCGAGGATTACTTCCATGCGGTGCTGCGCTACGAAAGCGGCCCCCATGCGCCGCTGCGCGTGGTGCTGCATGCGACCACGCTCGCGGCGCATGCGGCGCCGCGCTATATCTTGCATGGGACGCGCGGAAGCTATGTCAAACACGGCGTCGACCCTCAGGAGGACGCATTGCGCGCAGGAGGGCGTCCGGGTACGGAGGGGTGGGGTGCCGATACGCTCGACGGGGAAATCACCGTGCCGGGAGATGACGGCGCTGCGGTGAAGAGACGACTGCCAACGCTCGCCGGGAATTACGTCAGCTACTACGCCGCGGTGCGCGACGCGATTCTCGGGAAGGGCCCGAATCCGGTGCCACCGGACCAGGCGGTCGAGCTCATGGAGTTGCTCGACCTTGGGCGCCAAAGCGCTGCGCAAGGCAGCGCCCTGGCGGCCCGCTGAGACGCTGTGCCTCAGCCGCCGCGACGCATCATGTCGAAGAACTCGACATTGGTCTTGGTCGCCTTCATGTTCTTGAGCATGAGTTCCATCGACTCGATCTCGTCCATGTTGTACATGAGCTGGCGAAGAATGCGGGTCTTCTGCAGGATCTCGGGCGGCAACAGCAGTTCTTCGCGGCGCGTGCCGCTGCGGTTGAGCTGGATCGAGGGGAACACGCGCTTCTCGTAGAGACGGCGGTCGAGATGGATTTCGGAGTTGCCGGTGCCCTTGAACTCTTCGAAGATCACTTCGTCCATGCGGCTGCCGGTATCGATCAGCGCAGTGCCGATGATGGTGAGCGAGCCACCTTCCTCGACGTTGCGCGCGGCGCCGAGGAAGCGCTTCGGGCGCTGCAGCGCATTGGAGTCGACGCCGCCGGTCAGCACCTTGCCAGACGAAGGCACGACGTTGTTGTAGGCGCGGGCCAGACGGGTGATCGAGTCGAGCAGGATCACGACGTCCTTCTTGAGTTCGACCAGGCGCTTGGCGCGCTCGATCACCATTTCAGCGACGTGCACGTGGCGCGCGGCGGGCTCGTCGAAGGTCGAGGCAATGACCTCGCCCTTCACCGTGCGCTGCATTTCGGTCACTTCCTCGGGCCGCTCGTCCACGAGCAGCACCATCATGTGCACCTCGGGGTAGTTGGCACTGATCGCGTGCGCGATGTGCTGCATCATGACCGTCTTGCCGCTCTTGGGCGGGGCCACCAGCAGCGCGCGCTGGCCTTTGCCGATCGGCGCGATGATGTCGATGATCCGGCCGGTGATGTTTTCTTCGCCCTTGAAGCCGTCGCGTTCCAGCTTCATCTGTTCCTTGGGGAACAGCGGCGTCAGGTTTTCGAACATCACCTTGTGCTTGTTCTGCTCCGGCGGGCCGTCGTTGACCTTGTCGAGCTTGGTCAGCGCGAAGTAACGCTCGCCGTCCTTGGGCGTGCGCACCTCGCCTTCGATCATGTCGCCGGTGTGCAGGTTGAAGCGCCGCACCTGGCTGGGCGAGATGTAGATGTCGTCGGTGCTGGCCGTGAAACTGGTGTCCGGACTGCGCAGAAAGCCGAAGCCGTCGGGCAGGATCTCGAGTACGCCGTCGGCGAAAACCTGTTCGCCGGCCTTCGCCCGTTTCTTGATGATCGCGAACATCAACTCCTGCTTGCGCATGCGGCCGACGTTTTCGATCTCAAGGGCTTCAGCCTGCTTGAGGACTTCAGACACATGGAGTGCCTTGAGTTCGTTTAAGTGCATGGAATGACCCCTTACGGGGAAATCTGTCGAAAAACCAGGAGGGGGAGGTTTGAGAAGAGGCGAGAGATGCCTCACAAACCGGGGAACTCGAACCGGGTCCCTGAGAGGGCCGGTGATCTGCGGCAGATTATGACAGGAAAATTCAGGAAAGCTGCTGTCGCGTTGCGCGGCAGCAGCAAAGGGGTATCAGGCCAGCTGCTGATCGATGAAGGCCGTGAGTTGCGCCTTGCTCATGGCGCCCACCTTGGTGGCGGCCAATTGACCGTCCTTGAAGAGCATCAGAGTGGGGATGCCACGGATGCCGAATTTCGCGGGGATGTCGCGGTTTTCGTCCACGTTCATCTTGGCGATCTGTAGCTTGCCTTCGTAGGTGCTGGAGACCTCGTCGAGAATGGGTGCAATCATCTTGCAAGGGCCACACCATTCAGCCCAGTAGTCCACAAGCACGGGCTTGCCGGACTTGAGCACGTCGGCTTCGAAAGAAGAATCGGAGATGTGTTTGATGAGTTCGCTGGCCATGGTGTGTGTCCTTCTGCGCTGAGTTTCGGTGCAGCTAAAGTGCGGGTCATTGTGACAGAAACCAAGTACCGGCGTGCCCGGCGCTGACGCTATGGCGTCAATAGCCAAAGCCCTGCGAAATACGCCGGGCGAACCAACAAGACTCGAATGAAGAATGAACATACCGTCGCCGTCATCGGCGGCGGCCCCGCGGGATTGATGGCGGCCGAAGTGCTGAGCGCGCAGGGCGTGCAAGTGGATCTTTATGACTCGATGCCCTCGGTGGGCCGCAAGTTTCTCCTCGCGGGGCGCGGTGGCTTGAATCTCACGCACTCGGAACCCTTCGACATCTTTCTCGGCCGTTTCGGCGATCGCCGCGCTCGGCTGGAGCCCTTGTTGAAGGCCTTCGGTCCCGATGCCGTGCGCGAATGGGCGCACGCCTTGGGCGTCGAGACTTTCGTCGGCACCTCCGGACGCGTGTTCCCCAAGGACATGAAGGCCGCGCCGCTGCTGCGCGCCTGGCTTCGTCGCTTGCGCGAGGCCGGTGTGCGTTTTCACATGCGCCATCGCTGGCTCGGCTGGGCGGATGCGGCCGAGCCGGCGAGCTCGCTGCGTTTCCAGACGCCGGAGGGGCAGACCCATGCGACGGCCGATGCCGTCGTCCTCGCACTCGGTGGCGGCAGTTGGTCGCGGCTCGGCTCGGATGGTGCCTGGGTGCCCTGGATGACACAGCGTGGCGTCGATGTCGCGCCCTTGCTGCCGGCGAACTGCGGCTTCGACGTCGGCTGGACTTCCCATTTCGCCGATCGGTTCGCGGGGCATCCTTTCAAGTCCGTGGCGATCTCCGTCAGTGACGGCCGGGGCGGCCACTTCGCGCGCAAGGGTGAGTTCGTGGCGACCGCGACCGGGGTCGAGGGCAGTCTGGTCTACGCGGCCTCGGCCCTGCTGCGCGACGACATCGCGGCGCGCGGCAGTGCCACGCTGCTGCTCGATCTGCTGCCGGACCGCAGCGCCGAGCAGGTGCGCGCCGCGGTGCTGCATCCGCGCGGCGCGCGTTCTCTTTCGAGCCACTTGAAGAGCCGGCTCGGGCTCGAAGGCATCAAGGCCGGCGTGCTGCATGAAGTCCTGACCCGCGAAGAGATGCATTCGCCCGAGAGGCTGGCCGAGACGATCAAGGCGGTGCCGCTGAGACTGGTGGCGCCTCGTCCGATCGACGAGGCCATCAGCAGCGCGGGCGGCGTTCGTTTCGATGCGCTCGACGACAAGCTCATGAGCATCGCGCTGCCCGGCGTCTTCTGCGCGGGCGAGATGCTCGATTGGGAGGCACCGACGGGCGGCTACCTCCTGACCGCCTCGATGGCCAGCGGCGCGGCTGCCGCGCGAGGGGCGATCGCGTACGCCAAATAGGAAGTGCGCGCAACTGCGTACTTCCGGCTGACGTGCATTTGTTCACAGGGCCGATGACAATTCCACGCCTCATCCAGGGCGGCCAAGAACAAGCATGTACCCGCAAGTCGATATCAGGAAGATCCGGGATAGCTACTTCAACTACGGCGTAAGCATCGGCAACGCCGACGAGTGCTATGCACGTGAAGGTCTTCGTTCGATCACGGAATGCCTGCACGATGCGGCGACCGCGCTGGGCCACCATTTTCCGATCGCGGCGGTGAGCTACCAGAGCCGGCTGCTCGGCTGCTACTACGTGGCGGACATGGAGCACAAGACCGTGGCGCTTGCCGAGAGCCTGGCCGCCAAGCTGGTGCGGCTTGCGGAGCCTGAGACCACCGACTGAACGCGCGCATCGGTCGATGCGTCTAGCGGGACACCTTCCAGTGCCGGGCGGTGGTCTCGACGACCCGTGCCGCGCACTCTGCCACGCTCTCGTTCCGCGCCGCCGGAAAGGGCCACGAGGAGCGTTTGACCACGTGCGGCCGTGGCGTGAAGGGCAGCACCCTAGCTATGGTCGGGAGGGGGAGGGAAGGGGTCACGGTGTCGCCTCGGTATTGTTCTTTGGGACGACAAATTCTACAGCGACAACTGTATGGATGAACAGTGTTTCGAGGGGCGGCGAGACCGGTCCTGACGCGGCTGCAGGGAATTCGGCGGGGGCGGACCCGAGGCCGGCGCTCGCCCAGAGCCTGTGTTGCCGAGGAACTGGTCAGGAGGTTGGTCGTGGAATCAACGGCCTGAGCGCCGAGCCCGCGAGCCCTCGATGGCGCATGAGGGTTGGAGAGTCAAACAAAACGACCTGCCGCGTGTCGTCGTTCACGGGCGTGAGGGCATACCCTTTGCCAATCTCTCTGCAGCACCCTCAAAGTGCCATAGCGCCGCTCGTGGCGCGAGGAGAATAGATGCAAACGCTGAAGATGATCGTTGTAGCTGCGGCTTGCGTTGCCTGCTGCGGCGCCTTTGCTCAGAGGCAGAGCAACCCCTACGCCAACCCATATGGCAACGTGAACTCGAATCCCTACGGAAGTGCCCCGGGGAACGGCTACACGAATCCCAATAGCCACCCCGTGGACGGCTACGTGCGGAACAACGGGACCTACGTTGCGCCGAGCCGTGCGACCAACCCGAACGACACCCGGTCGGACAACTACGGCACAAAGGGAAATGTGAACCCATATACGGGCAAGGCAGGCACTCGTTACTAATCCGCGTCCCGGGTCCGACGCCGCGCACGGTCTTGCCTGCCGGCCCCGCCTGCCTGCCATCCAAACCTTCAGGTATGGGCTTCTCTGACAATCGTCATTCCCTCTTTCTCAAATGCGGCGACTAAGAACGCAACACGCTCCGGCGAAGGGGCGCATGCGACCAAACGCCCAAGCTCCCGCCCAGATACGGTCAACGAGTAGATGCCAGCCGGTATTTGGCCGTCGCTTAGCATTGAGAACTTCTCAACGGGTTTCTCATTGCGTATAGAGAGATGCTCATTGGGACTGAGCCAAAGGCGTAGGGGCTGGCCATGGGCCGGCGTGAAAACCTTCCCCATTTCAGCGCGGCTCAGCAGGCCGGCCTCTTCAAGTACGTATAGCTGGTGGGGCGTCTTAAGCCCAACGCTAGCCAACTCCGTTGACTCTGTAGAGAAGACCAGAATGACCGGGAGGGCCCCAGCGGTCGGTGACTGTGTGCAAAGGCTCTCAAACGTAATCGCCTCTTCCTTGGATAGTTGCGACAAGACTTGGATGGTTCGCAGAGAAAATGAGCCAGGCTGCTGAACTTCTCCCGCGAGCAGCTTTGCCCAAAGCACTTGCATGCTCTGGTCGCTGACGTCTTGACACGTCTGGAAAAACCGAACGGCCCAATCAGCTTCTACAGGCGTCGATGAGACCTCTGAGGGAAGCTGGCCCTCGGCTATTAACGCTATCGCCTCGATGTTCTCCTGGCGGCGCACTTCATTGTCCAGGGCGCGTTGCGCCGCTCTCACGCCGATCTCTGAGGCCCTCGCTTTGGCCTCAGCCATGAGCACCAATGAGTCTCCCTGTGCAGCGGCCATCTTGCGGGTGTGATGAGGCTCATGAAGGCGTCCGCAGCCAGCGGCCACCACCTCAATCAACTTCGTCACGGGTGCACTGAGCGCCTTCGCAGTCTCCGGGAGTATTTCCGTCAAAGTCACCATTCAGATTCTCCTCAGGGGGATATTGTGATGGGCCCACGGTGGGCGATGAGCGCTTCAGGGCCCCTCACGGCCAACTTGAGGGCAGGGTACTGGATCTCCGCTACTGAAGTTGACCCGATTTCGTGGACGCCCGATCCTTATGGATGAAGGAGTCCGATATGCCTACACCGAAGCCTCCGTACCCGGCGGAGTTCCGCCGACAGATGATCGAGCTGGTCCAGGCCGGCCGCACGCCGTCACAACTCGCGCGTGAGTTCGGCTGCACTGCCCAGAGCATCTCGACTTGGGTGGCGCAAGCTGCGGCTGACAACGTCAAGCCCGCACGCGGCAAGGACGTCTTGAGCAGCACTGAGCGTGAGGAACTCGTGCGGCTGCGCCGAGAAAACCGGCAGCTCAAGCAGGAGAGGGACATCCTGGCAAAGGCTACGGCCTGGTTCGCCGGCAAAGGCGAGAAGACATTCATCGGGTCTACCAACTCGTGAGTGCGAACCAGGGCAAGGTTCCCGTGCAAACGATGTGTCGCGTGCTCGAGGTCTCTGCGAGTGGCTAGTACGCGTGGCGCGATCGACCGCCGTCGAGGCGTTCGATCGACGATGCGGTGCTGGTGGAGCGAATCCGGGCGATCCACACCGAATCTGACGCTACCTATGGGATGCCACGCGTGCGCGCCGAACTGATCGACCAAGGGATGCGCGTCAGTGGCAAGCGCGTGGCTCGGCTGATGCGTGCGAACGCCATTCGAGGCATCAGTCGGCGCCGTCGCTTCATCGTGACCACACGACGCGACGAGCGACAGCGCCCGGCGCCCGATCTGGTCAAGCGCGAGTTCATCGCCGGCGGCCCAAACGAGCTGTGGGTCGCTGACATGAGCTACGTGCCCACCTGGGCTGGCTTCATCTTCCTGGCCATCGTGCTGGATGTATGGAGCCGGCGCATCGTGGGCTGGGCCATCGGCGAACAGATGACCGCCGAGCTGGTGCTTGCGGCGCTGAACATGGCGCTGCAACAGCGCAAGCCCGATGGCGTGATCCACCACAGCGATCAGGGCAGCCAGTACACCAGCATCGCCTTCGGCGAACGGTGCAAGAAGATGGGTGTTCGCCCGTCGATGGGCACAGTCGGCGATGCCTATGACAACGCGATGGCCGAAAGCTTCTTCGCCACGCTCGAATGCGAGTTGATCGACCGGCGCAGCTGGCAGACCAAGACCGAAGCCCGGCTGGCGCTGTTCACCTACATCGAGGGCTGGTACAACCCGCGCCGACGCCATAGCGCGCTCGGACAGATCTCGCCGGCAACGTTTGAGAGGAAACACCACGAAGTCCAAGACGACCGCCTCGCCTCGAACACGACTTGACCACCGTCGGCGTCTGCGTGGCATGCGCCACGCCGCCGGTGGACAAGTCTTCGTCGCTGCCAATCAATTCGACTTGAGAATCAAGTCCCAACCCGTCCGCGCAACAGGGTCAAGTCCACTACCGCGTCCTGCACCTC
This sequence comes from Variovorax sp. 01T432, assembly GCF_056398605.1. Classification (NCBI taxonomy): domain Bacteria; kingdom Pseudomonadati; phylum Pseudomonadota; class Betaproteobacteria; order Burkholderiales; family Comamonadaceae; genus Variovorax; species Variovorax sp. 01T432. The sequence continues at coordinate 84,335 of NZ_JBFTPS010000018.1, read as the reverse complement.
CATCAGCGTGCGATGGTCATAGACCACGGTGCCATGCTTGCGGGCCGCCTTTCGGGTACTCCCTCAGTCCACTTTCGCGAGGCGTTCGGGGTTCACGCGGCATCCGCTCCATACTCGGCACAAATGTCTGATGACCCCATCCACTCGCACATCATCCTGGAATGGCGCTTCACCCCCGCCGACTTCTTCGGGGAGCCCGTAACGGCAAACCGTGAAGGCTATACGTGGTCTCTTGCGGACGGGAAGGTGGAAGCCCGGATCGACGGTACGCGGTACGCGGCCGACGAAGGGATACGGGAACAAATTCACCGCGAGCTTGAAAGCAGGTTCCGGGCAGCGCAAGTGCTGCGGCATCAGCCATTCGAGTTTTCCGGCCCGACCATTATCAAGGTCCGCCCGGATGGCGGACGCGATGTCTTCATCGAGCTTCGGGGGGTTGTCAGCGTCGGCACGCTTGGCTCGGTCGGCATCCTCGTCACCGATTCAGCAGGCCATGCGGTGTTCGACTCGGAGCAAGCTCGCCGTGAGGAGGCGCGAGCCTTCGAGAACCTGGTTGCCGCACACTCGACAGACCCACTCTTGGGCGCCTTACTTCGCAGCTTTCAAAGGGCAGTCCGCGACCCCGACAACGAACTCGTTCATCTGTACGAACTTCGCGACGCACTGGCTGCCCGCTTCGGTGGAGACGGCGAAGCGCGCTCTGCGCTCGGCGTAACTACCAACGAGTGGAGCCGTTTCGGCCACCTATGCAACGGCGAGCCGCTCCGCCAGGGCCGACATCGTGGGAAGGCTGCCGGCGCTCTGCGGGATGCCACGGACGCAGAGCTAGTAGAGGCGCGCCAGTTCGGCAAGAAGTTGCTGAGGGGCTATCTCGACGTGCTCGACGGCAAGACGCCTTGACGAGTGCGCAGCCGCCTTGCGGCGAAAAGGCGGGTCGCATCGTTGCCACCCCGGCATGACCCTGCGCTCGATCCTTCGAGACAACGCCTACGTGGCGAGGCGCGGTTGGCCCGGTACCCCGAGAGAGGCCCGGAGGGCATTCATCAAGGCGTAGTACCTGTGCCGTATTTCGGCGTAGGAGGCCGCTGCGGTTGACGGCGAAAAGCTAGCCGACCACGCCTCCTGCCACTCGAACGTGCAATGTCTTGTCCTGTCGCCGTCCACGCCGCGAATCAGTGATCGGATTTTTGCGTTTTCGCCTGCACCTTGGAAGGTGTCGAAGAGGGTTCTGGCAAGGGCTTCATATGTGTCGAATACCTCGGCGTCGAACAGGTGCCGATAGATATGAAAGTTTTGACCCAGTTCCCGCTTGGCCTTCAGAACATCGCTCGGGGAAACGTCTTTCCAGTGACCCACCCATGTGTAGAAGCAAAGCAGTTTGTTGAGAAGGGGGGCGACCGAGTCGTACAGACTGAGGCGTTTCTCGATCAGTTTTTGGTTTGACCAATGGAGAAGCTCAAGCCGCTTCAGTCGTCGACTGATGAACCAACCGAACGCGGTCACCGATAGCGGGGTAAGAATTGCGACGACCAGCTTCGTAAGCTCAAGTGAGTTCCACAGGTTTGGAACAGGCTGCATGTCTACGGCTCCGAAAGTTGACGCCAACGAATGATAGAGACGCGGCAGGAAACCGTCTAAACGACCCCGTGCGGCCCCACAACGGGCAACTTGAGGGCAGGGTAGTGAATCGCCTCCACGGCCTCCTGAACCTCGCTCAGCGTGCGATGGTCATAGACCACGGTGCCGATGCTGCCCACCGTCTTGTGCCCGGTCACCTTGTCCATCGTGCCCTCGCTATGGCCTCCCTTGCGCATCAGCGGACGCAGCGTGTGGCGGAAGCAGTGGAAGTCAGGACGGGTGCCGGTGAGGCCGAGCGCATTCCGATGGTCCTTGAACCAGCGGCCGAAGAAGTCGCTCGGCTTCCCTTCGCGCAGCTAGGGCCGGCCATAGGGAGTCGCTGCCTAATGCCTTGACGGTCTCCACGTACCTGAGGAACCCGAGCCGGATGAGTTCGCTGTGAATCGGCACGCTGCGGTGCCCCGCGTCACTCTTGATGCTTTGGCCTTCGCCCTCGTTCGTCAGCACCAGGACATTGATGCCCTCGGCCTTCTGCACGTCAGCCGTCCGCAGTTGGCAGAGTTCACCCAGGCGGGTCCCCGTGTAGAGACCCATCAGGGGAATCCAGTACGCCGCCTCGCGGCCCCCAAATCGGGCATCGGGGAGGGCATACGCGGTGTGGAGCGGTGCGGTAAACAGCGTCTTCAGTTCATCGTCCGTCCATGGCCTGCGTTTGTTCGTGGTCGTGGTCTTGATGTCCAGGCCGCGCCACGGCTGCTTAGGTAGCCACTCAAGTGTCTCGTGGGCGAACTTCAACAGGGACTTGATATTCGTGAGCCGGTCGCGTGCGGTCTTCGTCGTGTTGCAGCTCTCGCGGAGCCACGTTCGGTAGGTATCGCCCATCTCCCGCGTGATGCCCTCCAGCGCGATTCCCTTGTGCTGCCCCTCGAATTGCTTCAAGGCTCTGTCGTAGACGGCGATGGAGTCGGCGGAGCGGGCCGAATCGCCGGAGGTCTTCCATTTGTCGAATACGTCGCGCAGGGTGCGAGGCTTGGCAGGCTTCAGGGCTCCCGACGTAGTGAGGACTACGGGCGTATCGATCACCTCGCCGGCGTCTCTCAGGGTCACTTCCTTGTGCGCCGTGCGGTAGGCCTTCAGGCACGCGAGCAGGGCATCCCGCGCCCCGGGGGTTTTCACGTCGAACGACACACCGAGCTTTGCGGCTTCTGCCCGCGCAAGGGGGAGCACCGCCGCAAGGTTTTGCCCCGCAAGTGATACAGCGGCCTTGCCATCGAGGAAGGCATTTACGTCGGCCAGCTCCGCCCGTTCCTCCTCCGTGGCCCCGCTCAGGTCATCGATACGGGGCTCGGTAGGGGTGGCCTGGGGAATGCCCAACCCGACCCTTGTACGCCGGACACGGGCCATCTCGGCGAGCAGTGGTAGATCAGAGCGGAGCCGGTCATCTCGACCCAGGACAGCAGAGCGGATGCGTGCTGGCAGGAGAGCCGCCATGTCCGGCGTGATTGCGTCAACTGGCGACGGATTGAGTTCGCTACGCTTCGCCTCGAAGTCAGCCAGCCATTCGGCCCGCTTCAGGGTTGCCAGTAGGGTCGCCTCGCGGCGGTCGCTGGTGCCCAAGGCGAGGTTCACACGGGTCTTGCTGTAGACCCGTTGGAGGTCGTCGGGGATGATGACCCGAACCTAGAAACGCGACTCCCGAAGGTTCAATCCCTCGACCTTTGCCATGTCTTTTCCCGGTGTCGTGGCGAGCTTTTCGCCGCGCTTGTTGCGAGGAAGTGACACAGCTAAGTGATACAGAGAGGAGCTTGTAAGTCCTTGATAGCACGTAAGTTATTGAAAACTCACGGCTTTTTGGTATGAGGTTGACGAGCCTTACCCCCGGCACTGGCTACGCAGTTAGGGCTGCTTGGTTCCCCACCTGACCCGGTTGGCCACTTCACCATGCGGGGAGGCCCGTCAGTGCGGGATTGTAGGCGACTCGCGTCACCAGACCATCAAGGAGGTCTCGAGCGCCGCGTCCGCGTAGTAAAGACGCACGCCGACCAGGTAGTGCCGGCCCTTCTGCAGGCGCATGCTGACGCGGGCGTTGAGGTCGGTGCCGCTGTCGTCGCTGCCCGCAATCTGCACGTTCCCGGTGGGCGTGACCTCGAAGAGCACCAGCACCGTGTCGGACGTGCCGAAGGTCCCGATTTCGTAGGTCCGCGTGCGCGCCGGCACGAGATCGAAGGTGCGGGTCTCGCCCGCCTTCAGCTTGAGCAATTGCGACAGCCCGACTTTCAGCGTCGAAGTGGTGGGCGCCCTCACGCCGGGATAGGACTCCACCACCCAGGCCTTGTCGGCATACGAGAGTCCACCCTTGGGCGTGAGCCCGGCCTGGTACTTTGCCGGCGCGCTGATGAGCCCACCCTCGAACTGATACTCCATGACCGAATCCGGATCCCAGGTCGTGCCCTTGACCTCGGCCACGGGAATCTTGCGCAGGATGTTCCACTCGATCTGCTGCTCCTGCCAGAAGTTCGGCGAGCCCTTGAAGTAGCTCAACACCGCGTCGCGGTTCCAGCTGATGCCGGCATTCGGGTTCTGGTGCTCGTGTTCGAGCCCGAGCGTATGGCCGATCTCGTGCAGCGCCGTGTCCTTGCCATAGGGCGTCGTGAGCGCCCAGCCGAAATTCATGGTGCGTTGAAGGGGGTCGCGCGTGTTGAGCACATCCCGCCCGACGAAGGACCATGAACCGTCCTGCGGGTCGAAGCCGATGCGCACCATGGCGTCCTCGGGCGCGTCGACGCGCCTGAAGCTCACCCCGATCCCCAGCTTGGCCCATTCCTCGAACGCGACATCGACGGCCTCGATGTCGCCGGTGCTCCCGTTCCACCCGGCGGGCACGTTGTCGCCGCGCTTGAAGCAGTAGTAGGTGAGCTGCGTGCCGTTCACCCACTTCTTGCTCGACGCCATGATCGCGGAGGCGCGGTTGGCCGACACGCTGCTGTCGAACTGGCGCGGCGTCTGCACGGGCTGCACGCAATAGCGGCGCTTGTCCATATCGGCCTTGGTCTTCTTGGCTGCGGCGCTCGGGGCGCCTTTGCGGCTCGCAGTGGACATGAACAGTCTCCTCTCTCTTCTTGGAGCTTTTCATGCTAAGCGCGAGGTTTCCAAAAAGGCATCTGCAAAAAGGTCTAGGCCATCGCAGGAAAGCGCGCCGGCGCCCGCCCTAAAATGCACCGATGGCCTATCTCGTGCTCGCTCGCAAACACCGTCCGAAAACCTTCAGCGAGATGGTGGGCCAGGAGCACGTCGTCCAGGCGCTCGAGAACGCGCTCACCTCCCAGCGCCTGCACCACGCCTATCTGTTCACGGGTACGCGAGGCGTGGGCAAGACCACCGTGTCGCGCATCCTGGCCAAGTCGCTCAACTGCCAGGGGCCGGACGGGCAGGGCGGCATCACGGCCGCGCCCTGCGGTGTGTGCCAGGCATGCCGGGACATCGATTCGGGCCGCTTCGTCGACTACACCGAGCTCGATGCGGCCTCCAACCGCGGCGTCGACGAGGTGCAGGCCCTGCTGGAGCAGGCGGTGTACAAGCCGGTGCAGGGGCGCTTCAAGGTCTTCATGATCGACGAAGTGCACATGCTCACGGGCCACGCCTTCAACGCGATGCTGAAGACGCTCGAAGAGCCGCCCGAATACCTCAAGTTCGTGCTCGCCACCACTGATCCTCAGAAGGTGCCCGTCACGGTGCTCTCGCGCTGCCTGCAGTTCAACCTGCGGCCGATGGCGCCCGAGACCGTGCTCGAACACCTCACGCGCGTGCTGCAGACCGAAGCCGTGCCGGCCGAGCCCAATGCACTGCGCCTGATCGCGCGGGCAGCGCGCGGCTCGATGCGCGACGCGCTCTCGCTCACCGACCAGGCGATCGCCTTCGGCAACGGCGAACTGCGCGAGGCCGGCATCCGCCAGATGCTGGGCAGCGTCGACCGCGGCCACGTGTTCCGTCTCATCGAGGCCCTGGCCGAAGGCGACGGCAAGACGGTCGTCGAAACCTCGGAGGCCTTGCGCCGCGACGGCTTCTCCGCCGCCTCCACGCTGGAGGAAATGACCGCCGTGCTGCAAGGCATGGCCGTCCTGCAGGCCGTGCCCTCGCGTGCCCCGACGGGCGAGGCGATGGACCCCGATGCGGCCGAGACAGCGCGCCTCGCCGCCTTGATGCCCGCCGATGAAACGCAGCTGCTCTACAGCCTGTGCCTGCATGGCCGCGCCGAGCTGGGCCTCGCGCCCGACGAGTACGCTGCGCTCACGATGGTGTTGTTGCGGCTGCTGGCCTTCAAGCCGAGTGGAATGGCCCCGACGGCCAACGCGGAAAAAAAAACTCTGAAAGAAGCGTCGCGCCCGCCGCTTGAGGCGCCTCGCGACATTCCCGTCCCCACACCGGTCGCGCCCATCGAAGTCGCGCCCTCCGCCGAGCCGACCCGGCCGCCGGGCCAGCAATTGCCCGTCGTCGACGCGCCCGCGCTCGCCGCGGCCTCGCCGCCCAGGCCGCTCGCCGCCGCCGGCACGGCGCAAGCCGCTTCGAGGGTGCTTCCGATGCAGGTCCGCGTGCAGCCGCCGCCCGGCGCGCGCGAAATGCCGCGCGAGGGCGAATCGCAGGCTTCCACGCCCATCCCGCCCAGCGAGGAGGGCGACTTCTGGCACGCGACGGTCACGCGGATGGTCGCGGCCGAAGCGATCAGTGCGCTCACGCGCGAACTCGCCCTGCAATCTCAGCTGGTCGGGCGCGATGTCGACCAGTGGCTCCTGCGCGTCGAGCGCGAATCGCTCAACCAGACGAGCAGCCGGGAAAAGCTGCAGGCCGCCCTCGCGGCACTGGGCTTCGGCGTGAAAATCGCCATCGAGATCGGCGCCGTGGTCGACAGCCCCGCGCGCCGCAACAAGCAGGCTGCCGACGAGCGGCAGCGCGTGGCCGAGGAGGCCATTCGCAGCGACCCCGAAGTGCAGTCCATGATGCGCGACTGGGACGCGAAAATCGTCCCCGGTACGCTCCGACCCGCATAAGCATTTTTTCATTCAATCAACGAAGACAGGATCACCCATGTTCAACAAAGGACAGCTCGCCGGCCTCATGAAGCAGGCGCAGGCGATGCAGGACAACCTCAAGAAGGCGCAGGAAGAACTCGCCACCATCGAAGTCGAAGGCGAATCCGGCGCCGGCCTGGTGAAGGTCGTGATGACCTGCAAGCACGACGTCAAGCGCATCACCATCGACCCCAGCCTGCTGGCCGACGACAAGGACATGCTCGAAGACCTGGTGGCTGCCGCCTTCAATGCCGCAGTCCGCAAGGCCGAGGAAACGAGCGAGCAGAAGATGGGCAAGCTCACGGCCGGGATGCCGGGTCTGCCCCCGGGCATGAAGCTGCCGTTCTGAACGCCGCACTGGCCTGAATGGCGGATTCCAGCTCGCTCGATGCGCTGGTCGAGGCACTGCGTCGCCTGCCCGGCGTCGGTGCGAAGTCGGCTTCGCGCATGGCCTTCCACCTGCTGCAGCATGACCGCGCGGGCACGCAGATGCTTGCCCGCGCGCTGGAGCAGGCGGCCAGCAACGTGCGCCACTGCGAGCGCTGCAACACCTTCACCGAGGCCGCGATCTGCAGCGTGTGCGCCGACGCGCGCCGCGACGGCACCAAGCTGTGCGTGGTCGAAACCCCGGCCGACCAGGCCGCGCTCGAACGCACGGGCGCCTTCCGCGGCTACTACTTCGTGCTGATGGGCAAGCTCAGTCCGCTCGATGGCATCGGCCCCAACGACATCGGCCTGGCGAAGCTCTTCGAGCGCGCGCTCGATGGCGTTGTCAGCGAAGTGATCCTCGCCACCAATTTCACCGCCGAGGGCGAGGCGACGGCCCACGTGATCGGAGAGGCGCTCAAGAAGCGCGGCCTGACCGTGACGCGATTGGCGCGTGGCGTGCCGGCGGGCAGCGAACTCGAATACGTCGACCTCGGCACCATCGCCCACGCGCTGGTCGACCGGCGCTGAGCTTCAAAGGACACCATGAGTCTCTCGACATTGACCTTCGCCTACTGGTGCGTGCTGGCCGCGGCGCTGCTTCCCTACCTGGCCTCCTACATCGCCAAGAGCGGCAGCTTCGGCCCGCGCGACAACGTGCAGCCGCGCGCGTGGGACGAGCGCCAGACCGGCTGGCGCGCGCGGGCCAACGGCGCGCAGGCCAACAGCTTCGAGGGCCTTCCCTTCTTCATCGGCGCGGTGATCATCGCCCATCAGCTCGGCGCTTCGCAGGGGCGCCTGAACATGCTGGCCGCGGCTTATGTGGCGCTGCGTGTCGTCTACATCGCGCTTTATGTCAGGGGCTGGGGCTCGGCCCGCAGCACCGTCTGGACGCTGGCCTTTCTCGTCAACATCGCCATTCTTTTCATCGGTCGCTAGCGGTCTTCATGTTTACGTGAAAACCCGCACGGGATGTTCCCGATGCAGGCGCAGGGGGCGGCACCTAAGCTTGATTCGCACATCAGGAATCAAGGAGCCCCCCAGGCGCCACTTCATGCTCAATCGCCGTACCTTCACTGCTGCCGCCGCACTGGGCGCCGCATACGTTGCCTTGCCGTCGGTCTACGCGCAGGCCAAGCTTGAGAAGACCAAGGTCTCCATCGCGGTCGGCGGCAAGGCGGCGTTCTACTACCTTCCGCTCACCATCTCCGAACAGCTCGGGTACTTCAAGGCCGAAGGCCTCGACGTCGAGATCTCCGACTTTGCCGGTGGATCGCGCGCCCTGCAGGCGGTGGTCGGTGGCTCGGCCGACGTCTGCTCGGGCGCCTTCGAGCACACCATCAACCTGCAGGCCAAGAACCAGCTCTTCGAGTGCTTCGTGCTCCAGGGGCGCGCGCCGCAGATTGCCATTGGCGTGTCGACCAAGAACCTCGCGGGCTACTCTTCCATCGCCGATCTCAAGGGCAGGAAGATCGGTGTCTCGGCGCCGGGCTCCTCGACCAACATGGTGGCGAATCTCGTGCTGTCGCGCGGCGGATTGAAGGCCGCCGACGTGAGCTTCATCGGCGTGGGTGTCGCCGCAGGTGCATTGACCGCGTTGCGCTCGGGCCAGATCGATGCGATCAGCAACACCGATCCGGTGATGACCATGCTCGAGCAGAAGGGCGACGTGAAGATCATCAGCGACACCCGCACGCTCAAGGGCACGCAGGAAGTGTTCGGTGGCCCGATGCCCGCGGCCTGCCTCTACGCGTCGACGGACTTCATCCAGAAGCACCCCAACACCTGCCAGGCGCTGGCCAACGCCATCGTGCACGGCCTCAAGTGGCTGCAGACGGCCGGGCCGGGCGACATCATCAAGACGGTGCCGGAAACCTATCTGCTGGGCGACCGCGCCTTGTACCTCGCGTCCTTCGACAAGGTGCGCGAGGCCATCGCGGTCGACGGCGTGGTCCCGGCGGACGGCCCCAAGACCGCGCTCGACGCCATCGCGAGTTTCGACAGCACCGTCAAGGCCGACAAGATCGACCTGGCCAAGCTCTACACCAACGATTTTGCGCGCCGCGCCAAGGACAGGTTCAAGGCCTGACTTGAAGGTTTTGCAACCCGGCTCCGGCCGGGTTTTTTTCTTGTCACCCCCGGCTGCCCATGTCCGAATACGCGCTCGAACTTCTTGACATCAGTTGCACCTTCCGCTCGAAGGATGATCACAGCCAGCGCTACACGGCGGTGGCCGGCACCACATTGCGCATTCGCGAAGGCGAGTTCGTGTCGGTGGTCGGGCCCACCGGCTGCGGCAAGTCGACCCTGCTCAACGTCGGCGCGGGTCTGCTCGAACCTTCGTCGGGCGCCATCAAGGTTTTCGGCCAGACGCTCGTCGGCATCAACGCCCGTGCCGGCTACATGTTCCAGAGCGAGGCCCTCATGCCATGGCGAAGCACCCTCGACAACGTGATGGTGGGCCTGCAGTACCGCGGCGTGCCCGATGCGCAGGCCAGGGCCCAGGCCGAGCAGTGGCTGTCCCGCGTGGGCCTGACGGGTTTCGGCGACCGCTACCCGCACCAGCTGTCGGGCGGCATGCGCAAGCGCACGGCACTCGCCCAGGTGCTGGCGCTGGACCCCGACATCATCCTGATGGACGAGCCCTTCAGCGCGCTCGACATCCAGACGCGGCAACTGATGGAAAACGAGGTGCTCGAACTCTGGGCCGCGAAGAAGAAGGCCGTGCTCTTCATCACGCACGATCTCGACGAGGCCATCGCGATGAGCGATCGCGTCGTGGTGTTGTCTGCCGGGCCGGCGACCCATCCTATCGGCGAATTCACCATCGACCTGGCCCGGCCGCGCGACGTGGCGGAGGTACGCACGCATCCGCGCTTCGTCGAACTGCATACGCAGATCTGGAATGTCCTGCGCGATGAGGTGCTCAAGGGCTATGCGCAACAGTTGAAGAAGGCGGCCTGAACATGCGCCTTCGCCCCGACGAGCGCAACGCGCGCTTCTGGCAGATCACGCTGCTCGTGATCTTGCTGGTGGCCTGGCACCTTGCATCGCGCAACGAACAATTCGCCTTCTTCCTCGGCGAGCCGATCAGCGTCGCGGGCCGTATCTGGAGCTGGTTCCTGCCCCTGGCCGTTCCCCCCAACGCGCTGTTCCTCGAAGGCCTGCCGGGCAACGCCGACATCTACCTGCATCTGGGCACCACGCTGCTCGAAACCGTGCTGGCCTTCGGCATCGGCACGCTGCTGGGGCTCGCCTGCGGACTGTGGCTGGCGCTCGCGCCGACCGCCAGCCTGATCCTCGACCCCTACATCAAGGCCGCGAACTCGATGCCGCGGGTGATCCTGGCGCCGATCTTCGCGTTGTGGTTCGGCCTGGGCATCTGGAGCAAGGTGGCGCTGGCGGTCACGCTGGTGTTCTTCATCGTGTTCTTCAACGTCTACCAGGGCGTCAAGGAGGTGAGCCCGGTGGTGCTGGCCAATGCGCGCATGCTCGGCGCCAGCCAACGGCAGCTGCTGCGCACCGTGTACCTGCCGAGCGCAACCAGCTGGGTCTTCTCGAGCCTGCATACCTCCGTGGGGCTGGCCTTCGTCGGCGCGGTGGTCGGCGAATACCTGGGCTCGGCACGCGGCGTGGGTTACCTGATCCTGCAGGCCGAGGGCACCTTCGACGTCAATACGGTGTTCGCCGGCATCGTCGTGCTCACGGCCTTCGCCCTCGTGCTCGACGGCCTGGTCGGCATCATCGAAAAGCGCCTGATGAAGTGGCAGCCGCGCAGCGGCGAAACCGAAAAGCTCTAGCGTCCCAGGTCGCCGAAGTTCGCACCGCCAGGTCTGGATCTAGCGCTTCTTCTTCGCCGGCGTGCCGCCGCGCTTTTCGCGCGTGACCGGCCTGGCGGCCTGTTTCACGATCGGCACGCTCTTGCTCGCGGGCACCTTGGCGCTGCCGCCCCCGCGCTTGTTGCCGGCGGTGGTCGCCACCGCGCTGGTGCGCTGCAAGTGCTGCGAGTGGGCGGAGGCGCCGCTGCCCACGCGATCGACCGCCGCCCGCACCGGCAGGTAGACGACCACCTCGAAGCCGCGCTTGAAGGCATGGTTCGCCTTCACGTCGTTCCACTCCGCGACGCTGGCCGGGGCCAGCTTGTAGCGGTGGGCGATGCTTGCGACGCTGTCGTTGCGCCCGGCCCTGACGACGGTGCGCCGCGTCACGATCTCGGGCTGGAAGCTCAGGTGTCCGGTGTCGGCGACGAGTGCCACCACGTCTTCGGTGACGCGCGAGCCGCGCGGCACGATCAGCGTCGAGCCGGCCTTGATCAGCATGCGCGGCGGGATGTTGTTGATGGCTCGCAGGTCGGTCTCGCTCATGCCGGATCTTTGCGCCGCGTCGGCGACCGTCATGGTGGTCGGCACGGTCCACGCGGTCCAGCTCGCGTACTGGCCCTGCGAATAGGCCTCGAAGTTGCGCTCGAAGACGGCGGCGTTGTCCCACGGCAGCAGGATCTCGGGCGTGCCGGCGGCCAGCAGCACCGGCTTGTGGGCGGAGGGGTTGAGCGCGCGGAAGTCATCGATCTTCACGTCGGCCAGCTTCGCGGCCAGGGCGACGTCGAGATCGCGCTTGAGCGTGACGGTCTGGAAATAGGGGTGGTTGGCAATCACCGGAAGCTCGGCGTTGAAGCGCTCCGGATTGGCGACGATGTTCTTCACCGCCTGCAGCTTCGGCACGTAGAGCCGCGTCTCGGCCGGCATGTTGAGGTCGGCGTAGGTGGTGGGCAGGCCGGCGCGCTGGTTCCTCGCGATCGCCTTGCTCACATTGCCTTCGCCCCAGTTGTAGGCGGCCAGGGCCAGTTGCCAGTCGCCGAACATGCCGTAGAGCTTCTGCAGGTAGTCGAGCGCCGCGCGCGTCGAGGCCACCACATCGCGCCGGTCGTCGCGGAAGATGTTCTGCTTCAGGTCGAAGTCGATGCCCGTCGCCGGCATGAACTGCCACATGCCGGTGGCCTTGGCGCTGGAGATCGCCTGCGGATTGAAGGCGCTCTCGATATAGGGCAGCAGCGCGATCTCGGTCGGCATGTCGCGGCGCTCGAGTTCCTCGACGATGTGGAAGATGTAGCGGCTCGACCGTTCCGTCATGCGCTGGAGGTAGTCCGGACGGCTCGCATACCACTGCTCGCGTTCGTGCACCGCGTCGTTGTCGAGGTCCGGCATCTTGAAGCCGCGGCGGATGCGGTCCCACATGTCGGTGGGGGGCGCGAGCGTGACGACGGTGCGCGACTTGGTCTCGCCGGAGGTGATCGGGGTGAGGGGGCCGCGGGGATAGAGCGGCGAGCCGCCGGTGGCGCTCGCCGTGCCCGAGGCGGAGTCGCCCGGGGAGGTCGTGCCTGTGGTGCTCGCGCAGCCCGCCAGAAACAGCGAGCCTGCAAGACAGGCGGCAACGATAAATTTCATCGAAAGTCGTTTTTCCATTGGCGCAGCGCTCCGAACACATCGGCTTCCGCGGTCGGGGCGGGGAGGCCGGCGTGAGCGTGAATCGCTCGAAGGACAGTGGCTTCGCGGCTGCGAAGAAAGGGATTGATCCGGCGTTCGGTGCCGAGCCGCGAAGGCAGCGTCGGCGCTCCGCGCGCGCGCAATGCTTCGCACTGCGCCGTGTACTGAGTCAGATCGGCGTTGCCGGGTTCCACCGCGCGCGCGAACTTCAGGTTAGCAAGTGTGTATTCGTGGCCGCAGCATACGCGCGTGTCGCCCGGCAGGGCGGCCAGCTTGTCGAGCGAGGCCAGCATCTGCGCCGGCGTGCCTTCGAACAGGCGCCCGCATCCGCCCGAGAACAGGGTGTCGCCGCAGAAGAGCAATGGCGCGAGTTCGCCGGCGGCGCTATTGTGCGCATCGGCGGGCAGAAAGAATGCGATGTGGCCGGCCGTGTGGCCCGGGATGTCGATCACCTCGAAGCGCAGGCCGAGCGCTTCGGCATGGTCGCCCGCGGCGAGCGGGGTGAAGGGTTCGGGAATGCGTTCGCGGGCCGGGCCGAAGACCTTGGCGCCGGTGGCCGCGTGGAGCGCCGCCACGCCGCCGGTGTGATCGGCGTGATGGTGCGTGACTAGAATCGCGGCCAGTTGCAGACCGCCATGTGTCAGTGCATCGAACACCGGCTTGGCTTCCCCGGGATCGACCACGAGCGCATGGCGTCCATCCTGCAGCATCCAGATGTAGTTGTCGGCGAAGGCGGGCAGCGGAACGAGGGTCATGAGCGGTCAAATTATAGGTTTGCATGAGTGGTTCGATACCCCCCCCGGCCGCTATCTGCTGGCCTGGGAGCAGGCCCAATTCGATCAGGCGGTGGCCGACGTGTTCGGCTACCACGCGCTGCAGCTCGGCCTGTCGGAGGTCCAGGGGCTGCGCGCCAACCGCATGCCGCACCGCTGGCTCGCCTTGTCGGACCCGGCGCAGGCTTCGCGCAGCGCGCTGGTGACGGACTTCACCGCCTTGCCTTTTTCCGCCAACAGCCTCGACCTCGTCGTGCTTCCGCATACGCTGGAGTTGAGCCTCGACCCGCACGCGACTCTGCGCGAGGTCGAGCGCGTGCTGGTGCCCGAAGGCCGGGTCGTCATCTGCGGGCTCAACCCGACGAGCTTCTGGGGCATGCGGCAGCGCCGCGCCCATCTCTACCGCCGCCTGGGCTTCGGCGAGCTCTTCCTGCCCGAGGCGGGCGATTTCATCGGCTATCGCCGCATGCGCGACTGGCTCAGGCTCCTGAGCTTCGAGGTCGAATCGGGGCGCTTCGGCATCTACAGGCCCGCGGTGACGAGCGAGGCCTGGCTGGAGCGCTGCCGCTGGCTCGATACCGCCGGCGAGCGCTGGTGGCCGATCTTCGGCGCGGTTTATTTTCTGGTCGCGGTCAAGCGCGTGCGCGGCATGCGGCTGCTGAGCGCCGAATGGCGTCGCGCGGCCTCGCGTGCCAGCGCGCCCGTGCCGATCGCCGGCTCGGTGCATCGCGACCTCACGCATCATCGATAACAGGACAAGAGGAACGTTTTGGACGAAGTACAGATTTACACCGACGGCGCATGCAAGGGCAATCCCGGGCCGGGAGGCTGGGGTGCATGGCTCAAGTCGGGGGCGACGGAGAAGGAGCTGTTCGGCGGCGAGCTCAACACCACCAACAACCGGATGGAGCTTCAAGCCGTGATCGAGGGGCTGCGCGCCCTCAAGCGGCCCTGCAAGGTCACGCTCTATCTCGACAGCCAGTATGTGCGCATGGGCATCACCGAATGGATCCACGGCTGGAAGGCCAAGGGCTGGCGCACCTCGACCAAGCAGCCGGTGAAGAACGTCGAGCTCTGGCAGGCGCTCGACAAGCTGGTGGCGGGCGGGGGCCACAAGATCGAATGGCGCTGGGTCAAGGGGCATTCGGGCGATCCGGGCAACGAGCGGGCGGACATGCTGGCCAACAAGGGCGTGGAGCGCGCGCTGGGCCGCCTCTGAGTCCGGGGGAGGCCGACCTACGGGTCATCCCCGACGCGTCGAACGCTCGGGACTTGTAGAGTCGCCGCGAGGTCGTGCCATCGTGGTGCGGGGCACGGTTGTTGCATGGGAGTCGATCTGCCTTTCACCGGCGCGTTCAGGCCACGCTTCAGCTTCGCACCATGGAACTCCACTACTCGACGGACACTGTCGAACGCGGCCAGCGTTTCGACTACTGGCGCGATGTCGTGTGCAGGCACTTCATCCCGGCGGCGAGCCATGTGCCCGATCGCGAGCATTTCGACGCGAGCTTTTCCGTGCGTTCGCTCGGCAGCCTGACCCTGGCCGAGATGTCCTCGCCGCGGCACTACTGGGACCGCGACGCCCACCACCTGCGCAGCGGCCCCAACGAGGACTTCATGCTGAGCCTGATGGTGTCCGGGCAAGGCTGCCTCTCGCAGGCCGGCCGCCAGGTGGTACAGCGCAACGGCGACATCGTGCTGTACGACGCCGCGCGTCCCTTCGCCTTCGACCTGGCGCCCGAGTCGACAGTGCTGGTGCGCATTCCGCGCAAGCAGCTTCTCTTTCGCGTGCCGGAGGCCGAGAACCTCACGGCGATGCATCTGGCCGAGGGGCATCCGGTCGCCAGGTTGCTCGGCAACATGATCCGGGAGGCCGCGGTGATCGAGCTGGCCGGGCGCGAGGCCACGCAGGCCAGCGTGGCGAGCGCGCTGCTCGACATGCTGTCGGCCGTACTGCAGTTCCAGCTGTCGGACTCGGGCGTGGTGCGCTCGTCGCACGACGCGCTCTTCCAGAAGGCCCGGGACTACATCACGGCGCACCTGGACGATTGCGAGCTCGATGTCGAGCAGATCGCGGCGGCCCAGCATGTGTCGGCCAGGACCTTGACCCGGGTCTTCGCCGAGCACGGGACGACGCCGATGCAATGGCTTTGGAAGCAGCGTCTGGAGGCGAGCCATTGCGCGTTGCGCGAGGGCAGGGCACGGCAGGTGACGCAGGCGGCCTTCCAGTACGGGTTCAGTGATCTCTCCCATTTCTGCCGGGTCTTCAAGAAGGTCTACGGGGTGACGCCGCAGACGCTGCTGCGCTAGCGCCCCGCGCGGGCGTGGCGGGCGCAGGCCATCGCCTTGGCGATCCCAGCCAAGCAAGGCCCCCGAGGGCTCCGTATCGTCGATCCGTCGATCACGAACGGAGACAACGATGGATTCACAACCCCGCGCGCCCACCCCGGTGGACGTTGCCACGCTCGCCGCGCATGCCGCGCTGGTGCTGAGCCCTGCGCGGGCAGCGGCCGTCGAGGCGGTGCTTTCGGCCTGGGTCCGGGACGCGAATGCGCTCAGCCGCAAGATGAGCGATCCCGCGCATCGGGGCCTGATGCCGGTCACCACCTTCGCGCACGCCCACGAAGACTTGGAGGCCAAGCCGTGAGCAGCCCCGCGGACCTCACCCTGGCGCAGGCCGCGCGCCTCGTGCGCGAACGCAAGCTCTCTCCGGTCGAGCTGGTCGAGGCTTCGCTGGCGCGCATCAAGGCACACGACGGCGTGCTCAAGTCCTTCATCACCGTTTTCGAGGAGCAGGCCCTGCAGGTCGCGAAGGCGGCGGAGATGCTGTCGGGCGCGGGGCATGAACTGGGCCCGCTGCAGGGCATCCCGATCGCGCTGAAGGACAACATCGCCGTGCGCGGCACCCGCACCACGGCCGGCAGCAGGATCCTGAGTGACTGGCTGCCCGAGGCGGACGCCACGGTCGCCACGCGCCTGCGCCAGGCCGGCGCCATCTTCATCGGCAAGACCAACATGCACGAATTCGCCTGGGGCGGCACATCGGCCAACCCGCACTACGGCGTGGTGCGCAACCCCTGGAACACCGATCGCTTCCCGGCCGGCTCCAGCGGCGGCTCGGCGGTCGCCGTGGCCGCGCGCTTCTGCTTCGGCGCCGTGGGCACCGACACCGGAGGCTCGATCCGCCTGCCGTCGGCCGTCAACGGCACCGTCGGCCTGCGCCCCAGCTACGGGCGCGTGAGCAACCACGGCATCGTCCCGCTGGCCTGGAGCATGGACACCGCCGGTCCGATGACGCGCACGGTGGAGGACTGCGCCCTGATGTTCGGCGCCATGGCCGGCTTCGACGCCCGCGATGCCGCCAGCGCGCCGCGGGCCTGCGACGACTACCTGCGCGAACTCGCGGGCGGCTGCCGCAAGCTGCGCATCGGCGTCGTGCCGGGCTATTTCTTCGAGCACCTGCAGGCGCCGGTGCGCGATGCGGTGAAGGCCGCGCTCGCCACCTTCGTCGAACTGGGCGCGACGGTCGTCGACGTCGACATCCGCAACATCCACGGCAACATCTCGGCGCAGCTCACCATCGAATCGGCCGAGCCCAGCACCTACCACCAGCGCGACCTGCGCGAGCGCCCCGGCGACTACGGCGAGGATGTGCGCACCCTGCTGGAGACCGGAGAACTGCTGCTCGCCACCCACTACCTGCAGGCGCAGCGCTATCGCGCGCTGCTGCGCGGCGAGTTCCTGGCGGCCTTCAGGACGGTGGACGTCTTCATCTGCCCCACGCTGCCCTTCGCCGCCACCCGTGTCGGCGAGACCAGGGTCGTCATCGAGAACGGCGTGGAAGAAGACATGCTCTCGGCCATCATGCAGTTCACGGGCGTGGCGAGTCTCACGGGCCTGCCTTCGCTCAACGTCCCCTGCGGCTTCGATCCCGACGGTCTGCCGATCGGCATGCAGATCATCGGCCGGCCCTTCGACGAGGCCACGCTGCTGCGCACCGGCCATGCCTTCCAGCAGGCGACCGGGTTCCACACCCGCGCGCCGCTGCTTTCGTGACTTGGCGGTATCAGCACATCGACGTGGCGCCGCAGTCCAAGCGACATCGGCGGATCGCCGCTACCTTGGACCCTTCCATCGAGAGGAGCACCCATCCCATGCCGAACACCGACCTGCACTACCTTGAACTGCTCGAAGTGGGCAGGCTCATCCAGTCGAAGGAACTGTCCCCCGTCGAGGTGACGAAGGCCCAGCTCGCGCGCATCCAGGCGCTCGACGGCAGGCTGAAGAGCTACGCCACGGTGATGGCCGACCAGGCGCTCGCCGATGCGAAGCAGGCCGAGGCCGAGATCGCGCGGGGCAGGGTGCGCGGCCCGCTGCACGGCGTGCCGATCGGCGTCAAGGACCTGTGCTGGACGAAGGGCGTGACCACCGCCGCGGGCATGACGCTGTACCGGGATTTCAAGCCGACCACCGATGGGACAGTGGTGCGCAAGCTGCGCGAAGCGGGTGCTGTCATCCTGGGCAAGCTGCAGCTCACCGAGAGCGCCTATGCCGACCACCACCCCAGCATCAGCCCGCCGGTGAATCCGTGGAACGCCGCGCACTGGTCGGGTGCCTCTTCCAGCGGCTCGGGCGTGGCGACCGCCGCCGGCCTCTGCTATGGCTCGCTCGGCACGGACACCGGCGGCTCCATCCGCTTTCCTTCGGCGGCCAACGGGCTCATCGGCCTGAAGCCGACCTGGGGACGCGTCAGCCGCCATGGCGCCTTCGAACTCGCCGCCACGCTCGACCACATCGGCCCGATGACGCGCAGCGCGGCCGACGCCGGCGCCATGCTGGGCGTGATCGCGGGCGCGGACGTCGACGACCCGACCGCCAGCCTCGAGCCGGTGCCCGACTACCTCGCCACGATGAAGCAGGGCCTCGAGGGCCTGCGCGTCGGGGTCGATACGCGCTGGACCACCGAGGGCGTGGATGCGCCGACGCGGGCGGTGCTGGCGGCCGTGATCCAGGCCGTCCGGACGCTCGGCGGCCAGATCGTCGAGGTGGGCTTTCCCGATCCCACGCAGGTCATTGCCGACTGGTTTCCGCTGTGCGGCATCGAAGCCGCGGTGGTTCACGAGAAGACCTACCCTTCCCGCAAGGGCGAGTACGGCCCGGCCATGGCCGGCATCCTCGACCTCGGCCTGGCGCAGAGCGGCACCGACTACCAGAGGATCGTGCTCCACCGCCTCGACTTCAGCGGCCGGGTGCGCGCGATGTTCCAGGGCATCGACCTGCTGCTGATCCCCGCCACCGGCATCGCATCGCCCACGGTCGAGCGCATGTCGAGACTCGGCGAGGACCCCGAGTTGATTGCGGCGATCCTGCGCTACACCTGCCCCTTCGACATGACGGGCAGTCCCACCATCACCTTGCCCGGCGGCTTCACCGAGGCCCACACACCGATCGCCTTCCAGTTCGTCGCGAGGCATTTCGAAGAGAGCCTTCTCGTGCGCGCGGGCTGGGCCTTCCAGCAGGCCACGGACTGGCACAAGAAGCATCCCGCGCTCTGAGACCCGGCCTTTCCCTTCCATTCCCCACCGCACCCGAAAGAAGATCACCATGAAACGACGCACCACGTTCTGCGCGGCTTCCGCGCTGGCTTCCCTGGCGCTGGCCTTCGCTCTCTCCGGCGCCGCCTCGGCCGCCGAGCCCCTGAAGATCGGCCTGATGGAAGACATCTCCGGCGACCTGGCGCTCATGGGCCTGCCCAAGCTCCACGGCTCGCAGCTCGCGGTGGAGGAAATCAACAAGTCCGGCGGCATCATGGGCCGCCAGATCGAGATGATCCACCTGGACCCGCAGGGCGACAACGCGCGCTACCAGGAATTCACGCGCCGCCTGCTGAGCAAGGACAAGGTCGACGTGCTGATCGGCGGCATCACCTCCGCCTCGCGCGAGGCCGTGCGGCCCATCGTCGACCGCACGGACACGCCGTACTTCTATACCAACCAGTACGAGGGCGGCGTCTGCGATGCCAGCATGATCAGCGTGGGCGCGATCCCCGAGCAGCAGTTCTCCACGCTCATTCCCTACATGGTCGAGAAGTTCGGCAAGAAGGTCTACGTGATCGCGGCCGACTACAACTTCGGCCAGATCTCCTCCGAATGGAACCGCACCATCCTCAAGCAGCTGGGCGGCACCGTGGTCGGCGAGGAATTCATTCCGCTGGGCGTCTCGCAGTTCGCTCAGACCATCCAGAACATCCAGAAGGCCAAGCCCGACTGGATCCTCACGATCAATGTCGGGGCGGCGCAGGATTCCTTCTTCGAGCAGGCGCAGGCGGCCAAGCTGAACCTGCCGATGGGCTCGTCCATCAAGGTCATGCTGGGCTTCGAGCACAAGCGCTTCGCGCCCCCGGCGCTCAACCGCATGCACGCGGCGGCCAACTGGTTCGAGGAAATCGACACGCCCGAGGCCGAGGACTTCAAGAAGCGCTGGCACGCCAAGTTCCCGAACGAGCCCTACATCAACGACATGGGCTACAACGCCTACACCGCCATCTACATGTACAAGAACCTGGTGGAGTCGGCCAAGTCCACCAGGCTGGCGGACCTGCGCAAGGTGATCGCCACCGGCAAGGCCTGCGTCGATGCGCCGGAGGGCAACATCTGCATCGACCCGAAGAGCCAGCACATGTCGCACCGCATGCGCCTGATCGCGGTGGACGAGAAGCACAACGTCAAGGTGCTGAAGGACTACGGCGTCATCCAGCCTTACTGGCTGGGCCAGGTCGGCTGCGACCTGACGAAGAAGAACGACCGCAAGCAGTACACGCCTTCGGACCTGCCGAAGAAGTCCTGACGCCGCCGCCATCCGCCCCGAGGGAGCCCCGGTGTTCGCCGAAACCTTCTCGTTCGCCTACCAGTTCGCCGACGTCTTCGCCTTTCTCATCCTCTCGGCGGCCGGCCTGGCCATCGTCTTCGGAATGATGGGGGTCATCAACATGGCCCATGGCGAGTTCATCATGTGCGGCGCCTACGTGACGGTGGGTCTCGTGCATGGCGGGATGCCCCTGCCGCTGGCGCAGGCCTGCGGCACGCTCGCCGCCGGGCTGATCGGCGTCGCGGTGGAGTGGAGCATCGTCAGGAAGCTCTACAAGCGGCCGGTCGATTCGCTGCTCGCCACCTGGGGCCTGAGCCTCATCGTCACGCAGGGCATGCTGCTGGTGGTGGGCTCCTCCATCCCCGGCATCGGCACACCGGAGGGCAGCTTCATGGTCGGGCCCTATACCTTCTCGATCTACAGGGTGGTGCTGTTCGCGGTCGCGGTGGCGGTGCTGGCCTTCATCTACATCATCTTCATGCGCACGCGCTTCGGTGTGCACGCGCGCGCCACCATGCAGAACGCGGCGATCGCGCAGGCGACCGGCGTGCGGGTCGGCAAGGTGTATGCGCTGAGCTTCGGCATCGGCGCGGCGCTGGCGGGCCTGTGCGGCGCCATGTATGCGCCGACCATGACGCTCATCCCGACCATGGGCGCCGGCTTCCTGGTGGAGAGCTTCGTCACGGTGGTGGTGGGCGGCGCGAATGTGCTGCTCGGCACCGCGCCGGCCGGCATCCTGCTGGCCGGCGTGCGCACGGCACTCAACGGCTGGGGCGGACAGATCATCGGCCAGATCGGAATGCTGCTGGCGGTGATCGTCGTCATCCGGCTGCTGCCGGAGGGGCTGTCCGGTTGGTTCGGCCGACGCACCCGCTGAGCCCGCCCCCATCGACGGAGTCGCCTCGCATGTTCAAGCTCATCAATGGCCCGCAGACGCCCGGCACCACGCGCGCGTTCTGGCTTCCCTTCATCGTTCTTCTGGCCGGTGTGCTGGTCTACCCCCTGTTCGCGGACGCCTACGACGTCGGCAACATGGCCTACCTGCTGATCTGGGTCTTCATGGCCATGGGGCTCTGCCTGGTCTGGGGCTACGGCGGAATGATGTCCTTCGGCCAGACCTTTTTCTTCGGCGTCGCGGGCTATGGCTACGGCGTGCTCGCGATCAACCTCGGCGGGGAGGGCGGCACCACGGTGCTGGCCCTCGTGCTGGCCCTCGGCCTGGCGGCATTGGCGGCGGCCGTGCTCGGCTACTTCATGATCTGGGGGCAGGTGGGCGGCGTGTTCTTCGGCATCGTCACGCTCTCGGCGACGCTGGTGCTGGCCTTCTTCCTCGGGCAGACGGCCGGGCCGGAATGGCGCATCGGCAGCGCGCGGCTCAACGGCTTCAACGGCATGAAGGACATGGCCCCGCTGAACATCCCCTGGTTCGGCGACCAGCCGCTGGCCTTCGAGGGCACGGCGCTCTACTACCTCGTCGTCGCGCTCATCCTCTTCGTCTACGTGGGCCTGCGCATGCTGCTGAACTCGCGCTTCGGCAATGTCGTCGTGGCGGTGCGGGAGGACCCGCAGCGCGCCGAGCTGCTGGGCTACGACGTGCGCAAGTACCAGCTCGTCACCTTCATCGTCGGCTCCACGCTGGCCGGCCTGAGCGGGGTGCTCTACACCTCGTGGGGACAGTTCATCACACCGGCCAGCGTGGGCCTGCCCGCGGCGGCGATGCCGATCGTGTGGGTCGCGTTCTCGGGGCGCGGCGACATCACGGCGACGCTGGTCGGCTCCTTCGTCATCCTCTGGGCCTTCCAGACGCTCACCGTCTACAGCCAGCAGGCCGCGCTGCTGCTGATGGGGGCGCTGCTGCTGTGCACCGTCATGCTGGCGCCGCAAGGCTTCGCGATGGGCGTGGTGCAGTCGGCGGCCAGGCTGTGGCGCCCGCGCCCCAAGGCCGCCGCGCAGGAGGGCGGCGCATGACGACTGTATTGCTCAGGACCTCGGGCCTCTCCAAGCGCTTCGGCGGCCATGCGGCCGTCTCCGAAGTCGACCTGGCGGTGAGCGCGGGCGAGATCCATTGCCTGATCGGCCCCAACGGCGCCGGCAAGAGCACGCTCTTCAAGCTCATCGTCGGCACGCATGAGGCCACGGCGGGGCGCATCGAGTTCCGGGGCCATGACGTGACGACGCAGCGCCCCTTCCAGCGGGTGAAGCGGGGCATAAGCATCAAGATGCAGACACCCAGCATCTTCAAGGAGCTGCCGGTGCGGCAGAACATCCACATCGCGCTCCAGCACCATGTGCGCGGCGCCGAACTCGCGAGCGAGGAGGACCGCCTGCTGGCGCTGCTGGATCTCGGACCCGAAGCCGGCAAACCCGCCGGCGCGCTGGCGCATGGCCAGCAGCAATGGCTGGAGATCGGCATGGCGCTGGCGCTCAAGCCCGAACTGCTGCTCATGGACGAGCCGACCGCAGGCCTCTCGCCCGAGGAGACCTTCAGGACCGGCGAACTCATCCAGCGGCTCAACGCGCAAGGCATGACGATGCTGGTGGTCGAGCACGACATGGCCTTCATCCGGCAGATCGCGCAGCGCGTGACCGTGATGCACTTCGGCAAGGTGTTTGCCGAGGGCTCGATCGGCGAGGTGATCGCCGATCCGCGCGTGGCCGAGATCTACCTCGGGAAGACCCATGACCGCTGAGACCGTCCTCGAAGTGCGAGGCCTCAAGGCCAGCTACGGCGCGACGCCCATCCTGCAGGGCGTGGACATGCAGGTCGCCAAGGGCGAGATCGTCAGCCTCATCGGCCGCAACGGCGTCGGCAAGACGACGACGATGCGCTGCCTCATCGGCATGCTGCGGGCCGGCGCGGGCAGCATCCGCCTGCAGGGGCAGGACATCTCGGCCCTGCCGAGCGATGCGCGCGCCAGGCTCGGCGTGGGCTATGTACCGCAGGGGCGCGAAGTCTTCGCCCGCATGACGGTGGCCGAGAACCTGATGGTCGGCGAACTCGTCGGCGGCCCGAAGGGCAGGAAGCAGCCGGAGCTCGTCTACCAGTACTTTCCGCGGCTGGCGGAGCGGCGCAAGCAGCTCGCCGGCACCATGTCCGGCGGCGAGCAGCAGCAGCTGGCCATCGGCCGCGCGCTGGTGGGCAACCCGGCCCTGATGCTGCTCGACGAGCCATCGGAAGGCATTCAGCCGTCCATCGTGCAGCTCATCTGCGACGTGCTGCGCGCGATCCGCCGCGACCTCGGCACCACCATCCTCTTCGTCGAGCAGAATCTTGACACCATCCTCGACGTGGGGGAGCGCGCCTATGTCATGGAGAAAGGCCGGATCGTCGCGAAAATCGACGCCGGCCAAATGAACGCGCAGGCCATTCGCGACCATCTGCTGATCTGAACCCGGACCCACCCCTCTGGAGACATACGATGACTTGGCTCGACACTTCCATCATGCAAACGCGCGGCGTCGGCCGCGGCAACAGCGTCAACACCCATGAGCTGACGGAGGCCCGGCAAGGCCAGTATCTCTTCACCATCGGCCCGTACTCCGAGCCCGTGATGACGGTCAGGCCCGGCGACCGTGTCGTGGTCGAGACCCGCGATGCCTTCAACGGCAAGGTGAACACCGAGCAGGACTTTCCCTCGAAGGTGCTGACCATGCCATTCGTGAATCCGCAGAACGGCCCGATTCTGATCGAGGGCGCGGAGCCGGGCGATGCCATTGCCGTGCACATCGAGTCGATGGCGCCGCGAGGCCCGAATCCGCGCGGGACCTGCTGCATGATCCCGGAGTTCGGCGCCCTCAGCGGCACGGCCTTCACGGCGCTGCTCACCGATGCCCTGCCGGAGAAGGTGCGGAAAGTCGACGTCGACGAAGAGGGCGTCTACTGGAGCCGGCGCGTCACGCTGCCGTACAAGCCGCACATCGGCACGCTGAGCTGCTCGCCCGAGATCGACTCGATCAACACCCTCACGCCCGACCAGCACGGCGGCAACATGGACCTGCCCGACATGGGACCGGGCAGCATCACCTACCTGCCGGTGCGCACGCCGGGCGGGCGCCTCTTCATCGGCGACGCGCACGCCTGCCAGGGCGACGGCGAGGTCTGCGGAACCGCGGTCGAGTACCCGAGCCTGACGACGATCCGGGTCGATCTCATCAAGGGCTGGAACCTCGCCTGGCCGCGCCTGGAGAACGAGGACATGATCATGGCCATCGGCAGCGCCCGCCCGCTGGAGGATGCCGCGCGCATCGCCTACAAGGAGCTGATCCTCTGGATGGAAAAGGAGTACGGCTACGACAGGTGGGATGCCTACATGATGCTGAGCCAGTGCGGCAAGGTGCGGCTGGGGAACTTCGTCGACCCCAAGTACACGGTGGGCGCCGGAATCCTCAGGAAGTACCTCGCACCCTGAAGGCGCTCAGGCGGGCGCGATGCGCTCCGGCGCTTCGAGCGCCTCGCCCATCCTCGCGCGAAAGAGCAGCTCGTCGGTGATGCGCAGGCGTCGGCTCATCTCGCGCGCGATGTTCATCTGGATCAGCGCGAACTGCTCGGCGTCGCGCTCGAACAGACGGAACAGATTGGCGGGCGTGAGTTCGATCGCGCTGCAATCCACATCGGCGCGCACCGAGGCGCTGCGCGGATAGAAATCCAGCAGCGCCATCTCGCCGAAACAGTCGCCTTCCTCCAGCCGCCGCAGCAGCAGCTGGTGGCCCTGCCAGCCCTTGGACACCGTGACGCGCCCGGTCTCGAGCACGTACATGCAGTTGCCCGGATCGCCCTCGCGGAAGAAGAGTTCGCCTGCCGCAACCTTGACGACCGGCGCCGGCTCCAGAAGGAACGCGATGGTGTCCGCGTCGATGGCGCCGAAGACCGGCATCTGCTGCATCAACTCGATCCTCGTCGCCGGCATCCGCATCTCCCAGGTGTGCGCCGCTAGTTTCTCACCGAACGCGCGCGCCGCTGGCGGCCGCGGGCCGTGCCGCGCGTTCGTTGCAAAGCGTTTCCGATGTGAGTTGCCGAATTCCGGGCCGCTGCGGGTATCTTCGCGCCTCTAGAAAAACAACACGACAGGGAGTTGTCGATGCAAGGAACAGAGGGCAGCGCCGCGCCAGCGGCGGGGGCGATGGCGGGCGCGAGCGCGGCCGAAGACGACGCGGCGCGGCCGGTGCTCGCGGGGCGCGCGCTGAGCGCCTTGTGCGTCATCGCGCGTTTCCACCAGGTCGCGGCGGACCCCGCGGCGCTCGCGCATCAGCTCGGCTGCAGTCCGGGCGAGGCTGGAGACACAGACCTCCTGCTGCGCGCGGCGAAGCACCTGGGCCTGAAGGCGAAGCTCTCGCGCAGCGCGCTCGACCGCCTGGCGCTGACGCCGCTGCCGGCCATCGCGCTGCTGCGCGGCGATGGCGGCGAAACCCGCCACGTGGTCCTCGCGCAATGCGATGCGCGGCGGGTGCTGCTGCAAGACCCATCCGCGCCTTCGGCGCGCCCCGTCATCGAACCCCTGGAGGACTTCGCCCAGCAATGGACCGGCGAACTCATCCTCGTCACCAGCCGCGCCAGCCTCGCAGGCGAGCTCGCCAGGTTCGACTTCTCCTGGTTCATTCCGAGCCTGGTGAAGCATCGGCGCCTGCTGGGCGAGGTGCTGGCCATTTCCTTCGTGCTCCAGCTCTTCGCGCTGGTGAGCCCGCTGTTCTTCCAGGTGGTGATGGACAAGGTGCTGGTGCACCGCGGCCTCACCACGCTGGACGTGCTGGTCATCGGCCTGCTGGTGGTCGTGGTCTTCGAGAGCGTGCTCGCCGCGCTGCGCTCGTACATCTTCAGTCACACCACGAGCCGCATCGACGTCGAACTCGGCGCGAGGCTGTTTCGTCACCTGGTGCAACTGCCGCTGGCCTATTTCCAGGCGCGCCGCATCGGCGACTCGGTCGCGCGCGTGCGCGAACTGGAGAACATCCGTGGCTTCCTCACCGGCAACGCGCTCACCGTGCTGCTCGACGTGCTGTTCTCCATCGTCTTCATCGCGGTGATGCTGTTCTACAGCGTGCCGCTCACGCTCATCGTGCTGCTGAGCCTGCCGCTGTACGCCGGCCTGAGCCTCGCGGTGGTGCCGATCCTGCGACAGCGCCTGGACGAGAAGTTCGCCCGCGGTGCCGAGAACCAGGCCATGCTGGTGGAAACGGTCAGCGCCATCCAGACCGTCAAGGCCACGGCGCTGGAGCCCGCCTTCGCGCGGCGCTGGGACAACCAGCTCGCCGCCTACGTCTCGGCCAGCTTCCGGACGCAGAACCTCGCGAGCTGGGCGCACGAGGGCATCAACCTCATCGGCAAGCTGGTGAACGCCGCCACGCTCTGGTTCGGCGCCCATCTGGTGATGGACAACCTTCTGACCGTCGGCCAGTTCGTCGCCTTCAACATGTTCGCCCAGCGGGTGAGCCAGCCCATCATGCGCATGGCCCAGCTGTGGACGGACTTCCAGCAGACCGGTATCTCCATGGCACGGCTGGGCGACATCCTCGACACGCGCACCGAAGTGCCGCCCAGCGCCGCGGCACAGCTGCCGGCGCTCAAGGGCAGCGTGACGCTGGACCAGCTCAGGTTCCGCTACCGCCCCGAGGCGGCCCCGGTGCTCGACGGAGTCAGCCTCGAAGTCCGCCCCGGCGAGGTCATCGGCATCGTCGGCCGCTCCGGCTCGGGCAAGAGCACGCTGACGAAGCTGGTGCAGCGGCTCTACACGCCGGAGCAGGGGAGGCTTCTGGTCGACGGCATCGACATCAGCCTGATCGACGCGTCGCAGTTGAGAAGGCAGATCGGCGTGGTACTGCAGGAGAACACCCTGTTCAACCGCAGCGTGCGCGAGAACATCGCCATCGTCGACCCGGCCGCGCCGATCGAGGCCGTGATGCAGGCGGCGCGGCTGGCCGGCGCGCACCAGTTCATCAGCGAGTTGCCCGAAGGCTACGACACCGTGGTCGGCGAGCAGGGCGCGAGCCTCTCGGGCGGCCAGCGTCAGCGCATCGCCATCGCGCGGGCGCTGTTCACGCAGCCGCGCATTCTGATCTTCGACGAGGCCACCAGCGCGCTCGACTACGAGAGCGAGGCCATCGTCCAGCGCCACATGGCCCACATCTGCCGGGGTCGCACCGTCTTCATCATCGCGCACCGGCTCTCCGCCGTGCGGCATGCGCACCGCATCATCGTGATGGACAGGGGCAGGATCGCCGAAGGCGGCACCCACGAGGCGCTGCTGGCCCGCAAGGGCATCTATGCGCGGCTGTGGGCCATGCAGGATGGCGGGCATCCGGGTGAGGAGGGCGCGCCATGAGCGCCGAGGTCTCGACCCCCAAGGCGGCGGCCGATGCTCCGCGCGTGCGCCATCCCCTTGCCGACCTGCTGCGGCGCTATGCAGCCGTGTTGCGCGCCGCATGGAGGCACCGGCACGAACTGGCCGGCCCCCGGCGACTGGCCGATGAAGCCGCCTTCCTGCCGGCAGCGCTGAGCCTGCAGGACACGCCCGTGCATCCGGCGCCGAGGCGGCTGGCCTTCGTGGTGACCGGCCTCTTCTTCTTCGCGCTGCTGTGGTCGATCTTCGGACAGATCGACATCGTGGCGGTGGCGCCCGGCCGCATCATCGTGAGCGAGCGCACCAAGCTCATCCAGCCGCTGGAACTGAGCGTGGTCAAGCGAGTGCTCGTGAGGGACGGCGACCGCGTGGAGGCCGGCCAGTCCCTGGTGGAGCTGGACCCGACGAGCGCCAGGGCGGACAGAAGCAGCATCGACGAGCAATTGAAATCGGCGCAGTCGGAGGTGCTGCGCACGAGAGCGCTGATGAAGGCGTTGCGCGAACAGGGGCGCTCGGCGCCCGAGCTGGGCAAGAGCATTCCGGCCGGCTGGTCGCAAGCGGAGACGGACGCCGCCCAGGCCCGGCTCGCCGATGAATGGAGCGACATCACGGCCCGGCTCGCCAAGGCGGCGGCCGAGATCAACCGCCGTCAGGCGGAGATCGCCACCGTGCGCGAGATGGTCGCCAAGCTGGAGAGCACATTGCCGATCGCCCTGCAGAGAGAGGCCGACATCAGGAAGCTGGCCGAGCAGGGCTTCATGTCGAGCCACGCGACCCAGGACCGGACGCGCGAGCGCATCGAGCTCGCGCGCGATCTCGCCACGCAGCGCGCCCGGCTCGCGGAAGCCATCGCCACCCTCAGGGAAAGCGAGAACACGCGAGCCGCCTACCTCGCCGAGACGCGCCATGGCCTGAGCGCGCGCGAGGCGGCGGCCGAACTGAAGCGCCATCAAGGCACGCAGGAACTCGCCAAGGCCGGCCAGCGCGAACGCCTGTCTATGTGTTCGGGCGCGGCGATGGGGTCGACACGATCCGGGAGTTCGATGCCACGCCGGGCAACACCGACACGCTGCGTCTCGGCGCCGGCATCGCGGCCGACCAGATCTGGTTCAGCCGGGCGGGCGAGGACCTGGAGCTGAGCATCATCGGCACGGGGGACAAGCTGGTGGTCGATGACTGGTACCTGGGGGCCGAGCACCGCGTGGAGCAGTTCCAGACCAGCGACGGCAAGCTGCTGCTGGAGTCGCAGGTCCACCTGCTGACGGAGGCGATGGCGGGGTTTGCTCCGCCGCCCGCGGGCGAGACGAAGCTGGCGCCAAGCTATCAAGCCAGCCTGGGGACGCTGATCGCGGCCAACTGGCAGTGATCTACAGCACGCCGTCGAACATCATGACGTCGACGGCGTCACCCGCGGCCACGCTGCCCTGCTCATGGTGCAGTACCACGAGCCCATTGGCCTCGACCATCGAGCTCAGCACGCCGGAACCCTGATTGCCGGCGATGCGCACCTCGGGCAGCGCGCCCGGCACGGACTGTACCCAGCCGCGCTGGTATTCGGTGCGGCCGGGCTTCTTGCGGATCGCGCCGACGCTCGTCGCGCGCAGCAGGGGCGGCGGCGCGGAGCAGGCTTCGTTGCAGCCCATCATGCGCAGCAGGGCGGGGCGCACGAACGCGAGGAAGGTGACCATGACGGCCACCGGATTGCCGGGCAGGCCGAAGAGCACCGCGGGCCCGCGGTCGCCGGTCGGCGTCGGAATCAGTCCCACCGCCATGGGCCGGCCCGGCCGCATGGCGACGCGCCAGAAGGCCATGTCCCCGAGGCGCTCCATCACGGCGCGCGTGTGGTCGGCCTCGCCGACGCTCACGCCGCCGCTGGTGATGATCGCGTCGGCCTCGGCCGCCGCGCGGCGCAGTGCCGATTCCAGCGCGGCCGGGTCGTCGCGCACCAGGCCCAGGTCGATCACTTCGCAGCCGAGCCGCGTGAGCAGGCCGAAGACGGTATAGCGGTTGCTGTCGTAGACGGCGCCTTCGCGCGGCGCTTCTCCGAGGCTCAGGATCTCGTCGCCGGTGGAGAAGTAGGCGACGCGCAGGCGGCGCAGCACGGGCACCATCGGCAGGCCCAGGCTCGCGACCATGCCCAGCGCGGCGGGCGAGACGATCTGGCCGCGCAGCAGGGCGGGCTTGCCCTGCATCAGGTCTTCGCCGGTGAAGCGGCGGTTGTCGCCGCGCCGCAGCGCTTCGGCGGGGAAGCGGACGGTGTCGCCCTCGAGCTTGCAGAACTCCTGCGGAACCACGGTGTCGAGGCCCGCCGGCATCACGGCGCCGGTCATGATCTTCACCGCCTCGCCGGCCGCGACGGTGCCGCGCCAGGCGGCGCCGGCGAAGGCCTTGCCGACCACGCGCAGGCTCAGCGATGCATCGGCGGCCGCCGGGGCGTCGAGCAGGGCGCCATCGAAGGCGAAGCCGTCCATCGCCGAGTTGTCGTGCGGCGGCACGCTGACCGGGGAGATGACGTCCTCGGCCAGAACGCGGCCCAGGGCCTCGCGCAGCGCGATGCGCTCGGCTTGCGTGACGACCGCGGATTCGGCGAGCCTGGCGAGAAAGGCCTGCACGGCGTCGACGCCGAGGGCCTTGGGGTCATAGCCGGCCAATGCGGCGGCTATTTCTGCGATACGGCTCATGGCGGGAGGAATCAGCTTCGCTGAGCTTCGAGCGCATGCAGCTCGGCCAGCGTGTTGGCGTTGTAGAAGGCGTCGGGCGCGTCGCCGGGCTGGTCGAAGGGCACGAGCACCGTGCGGTGTTGTGCGGTCCACTTGTCGATCTTGCGGCCGCCGTCCTGGGTGAAGCGCACCAGGCTTTCGAGCAGGGTGGTGGGCAGCAGGCAGAACACCGGCTGGGGACGCAGCACGGGCGCGGCACCGGGCTCGTCCGCGGCCTCGGGCGCGCTCACCATGGCGATTTCGGCGCCTTCGGCCGTCAAGGCTTCGGCCATCCGCCCGGCGAGGTCGAGCGGGAACAGCGGCGTGTCGCAGGGCACGGTCAGCAGGTAGGGCGTCTCGCAGCGTTCCAGCCCGGTCAGGAAGCCCGCGAGCGGACCGGCGTAGTCCGCCAGGCCATCCGGCCACACGGGCGCGCCGAATGACTCGTAGGCCGACAGGTTGCGGTTGGCATTGATCATCAGCTCGCCGACCTGCGGGCCCAGGCGCAGCAGGGCATTCATCGCGAGCGGCGTGCCGTTGAAGTTCTGCAGGCCCTTGTCGATGCCGCCCATGCGGGAGCCGCGCCCGCCGGCGAGCACGAGGCCGGTGATGTCGCCCGGGGCGATGGCGGTGGGGCTGCTCATCCGCCGATGTAGCTCATCTCGACGCGGCGCGGTGCGGGCCCATCGCCGTCGTCGGGCCCGCGCAATGCGCGCAGCTCGGAATAGCGGTCGGCGCGACCTTGCCAGATGTGGCCGACGGCCGATGCGATCCGCGCGTCGTCGGCGTCGCCGCGCAGGAGCGGGCGCAGGTCGTGGCCCGTGCTCGCGAAGAGGCAGAGGTAGAGCCGGCCTTCGGTCGACAGCCGCGCGCGGGTGCAGTCGTGGCAGAAGGCCTGCGTGACACTGCTGATGACGCCGATCTCGCCGCCGCCATCGCCGTAGGCCCAGCGCTGCGCGGTCTCGCCGGGCGCGCTGGCTTCGAGCGCCGTGAGCGGAAATTCCTCGGCGATGCGCCGCACGACCTCGGCCGAGGGCAGCACCTCGTCCATGCGCCAGCCGTTGGTGGCGCCGACATCCATGTACTCGATGAAGCGCAGCACCACGCCGGTGCCGCGAAAGTGGCGAGCCATGGGCAGGATCTCCTGCTCGTTGGTGCCCCGCTTGACGACCATGTTGACCTTGATCGGCCCCAGGCCGGCGGCCCGCGCGGCCTCGATCCCGGCGAGCACTTCGGCCACCGGGAAGTCGACGTCGTTCATGCCGCGGAATACCGTGTCGTCGAGGCCGTCCAGGCTCACGGTGACGCGGTTGAGGCCCGCGGCCTTCAAGGCGGGGGCCTTGCGCGCGAGCAGCGATCCGTTGGTGGTCAGCGTGAGGTCCAGCGGCTGGCCCTGCGGCGTGCGCAGGGTCGCCAGCTGCTCGACCAGGACTTCGAGGTTCTTGCGCAGCAGCGGCTCGCCACCGGTGAGGCGGATCTTGTGCACGCCGTGCGAGGCGAAGATGCGGGCCAGCCGCGTGATTTCCTCGAAGCTCAGCAGTGCGCTGTGGGGGAGGTACTGGTGGTCCTTGTCGAACACTTCCTTGGGCATGCAATAGCTGCAGCGGAAGTTGCAGCGGTCGGTCACGCTGATGCGCAGGTCGGTCAGCGGGCGGGCCAGGCGGTCGAGCAGCACGCCGGTGGCCGGTACAGCGACTTCGGGCACGCGAGGCGGGCGACCGATTTCGGAGATGTTCACGACATGCTTTTTCATGGATGAGGGCAATTTAACCCATTGGCCGGGTCCCGTCCTGCCTCATGGCTACTGTCGGCGAAGCGTCACGTTCCCGTGACGTCGCCAATGAGCGCCGAGGACCCGGCCGTGTCGCACGCGTGTGACCGTTGCGCGCGCGTGGGGCCCCGGCCAAACTGGTCCGCGCCATGGCCTCATCCAACGACATCTTCATCAGCTACGCGTGGGCGGACAACGAGCCGCCGGCCGGTGCGCTGGCGCCCGAGAAGGACCGCTGGGTATGGCAGTTCGAGCGGGCGCTGACGGCGGCGCTGCGCTCGAAGCTCGGCGCGCCGCTCAACGTCTGGATCGACCGCCGCAAGCTGAGGGCCAATTCGCTCATCGAGGGCATGCTGACCGAGGAGCTGCGGCGAAGCCGACTGCTGGTGGTGCTGATGTCGCCGAGCTGGAGCGCTTCGTCCTGGTGCCGCCTCGAACTCGAAACCTATCTCGCGCAGCACCCGGGCACCAAGACACAGGAAAGCGTCTTCGTGGTGGAGATCGAACCGGTGCCGCGCGCCACCTGGAACGAGCGCATCCGCGAGCTTGCGGCATTCACCTTCCACAAGCCGCTGGCCAATGGCAGGGGCAGCGTTCGCCTGGGCTACCCGCTTCCCGATCCGCGGCTGGACCGCGACTTCTACCTCGACGTCGTCACCCTGGCCGATGACATCGCCGCCGCGCTCGAGGCGCCGCTGGCGCAGCCTGCCGTGTCCGAGTCGCCGGGGCCGGTCGAGCCGGCGGCCTCATCCGCCTCATCCGCCTCATCCCCGTCGTCCGCGTCATCCGCGCCGCCTGGCTCGCTCGAGGCCGCGGTGCCCGAGGCGAGGCCGCGGGAGAGGGTGGTCTGGATTGCCGAGCCGACCGACGACCTGCAGCGCCGGCGCCGGGAACTGCAGGACGCCATCAGGCAAGCGGGCTTCGACGTCGTCAGCCCGAGCCTGGACGCCATGCTGCGCGCCGGCGGCGCGCCGATCGAGCGGCAGCTCGAGCAAGGCCTCTCCACGGCGGGGCTCTTCGTCCAACTGCTGGGCCCGCATGCCGGTCGCACGATGGAGGACGGACGAAGCTGGGCTCAGCTGCAGTCCGAGTTGGCGCACGCCGTGGCCGCGCGCGAAGGATGGCCGTTCATCGCCTGGCGTGCCATCGGTACTTCCTTCGATGAGGCCGAGGAGCCGCACCGTCTGCTGCTGAATGCCGCGGTCGAGCAGGGCTTCGAGGAATTGCGCCGAGACCTGATCCGGCGGCTGCCCGCGCAACGCACGCTACCGGCGGCCCCGCAGCTCGGCACGCCGGCACGTCCGTCGATCTGCATCACCTGCAGCGAGGAAGACACGAAGCTGGGCGACGAGGTGATGCGCATGCTCGACGACCTGGATGTCTTCTATCTCGAGTTCGTCGACGGTGCCGGCGGGGAGGAATCCCTGCCCGATCGCGCCGAGGACAAGGCCTTGTCCGAGAGCACCGGCGTCGTCATCGTCTACGGCGCGGCCGATGCGAACTGGCTGGTGAGCAAGGTCCAGCGCGCCAACCAGCTCCGCGGCAGGGGCGAGCGGCTGTGGGGCGCGCTGATCGATGCGCCGGTCGCGGGCAAGCGGCCGGCGCCGCGGGCGCGGGCGCGGGCGATCGAGCGCCACGACTGGAGCGGCGGGCCCGACTTCGAGCACATGCGCCGCTTCGTCGAGACGATCGGGTTCGCCGGGGGAGGGGCCCATGTTTGAACTTCATGATGTGGACCGGCCCTATCCCGGGCTGAGGCAGTTCGAGTCATGGGAGACCGAGATCTTCTTTGGCCGGCGCAAGCACACCGAGCGGTTGCTGGAGATCCTCGACCGCGAGCACTTCGTGGCCGTCATCGGCCCCTCCGGTTCGGGCAAGTCGAGCCTGGTTCGCGCGGGCCTGCTGCCGGAGCTGCCGCTCGGGCGCCTGCACACGGGGACCCGCTGGCGCATCGCGACCATGCGCCCCGGCAACGAGCCGGTTCGGCGTCTCGCGCGCGCCCTGCTGCGGCCGGAGGCGTTCGGGGAGGTGTTGCTGGATGCGGAGCGCATTCCACCCACACCCGATGCGCAGACGCTCGAGGTTGCCCTGGCCGAAGCCGAGCTTCGGCGCGGCCAGTTCGGTTTGATCGAGCTGGCCGCGCAGGCGGCGCGGCGCCAGGCGAGCGCCGACGCGAGCATCGGCGTGGAGCGCCCGCCGCTGAATCTTCTGTTGCTGGTCGATCAGTTCGAGGAACTGTTCACCCACCTCGATGTGGGCACGGGCGATCTCGAAGCACGCAGGACACTGGCGGAGGAAAGCGATGCCTTCGTCAACCTGCTGCTTTCGGCGCGGGCGGCGCGGGAGGCCCGGATCTTCGTGGTGATCACGATGCGCACCGATTTCCTGGGGGCCTGCGTTCGCTTCAGCGAGCTGCCGGACGCCATCAACCGCGCCCAGTACCTCACGCCCCGCCTGCAGCGGGAGGAGATTGCGCTTGCCATCACGGGCCCGGCGCGTCATTTCGGCGGGGAGGTCGATCCGGTGGTGGTGCAGGAGCTCATCAATGCCGTCGGCACGGACAGCGACCAGTTGCCGCTGCTGCAGCACGCGCTCAGCCGCATGTGGGCATTCGCGAGCCGTCGGGCAGGGCCGGGGGAGCCGGTCCATATCGCGCAGCAGGACTTCGAGGAGGCCGGCGGCGTGCGCGATGCGCTCGCCAGGCATGCCGACAGCGTGCTCGCCTCGCTGTGCGGCCTGTCGGCGGTACCCGAGCCGCTGCGGCCCGAGCAGGTGCTGGCGCGCGAGCTGTTCTGCGCCATCACCGAGCAGCGAAGCGCCGACAGCGGGGGGCAGACGGTGCGCCGGCCCCGGGCTCTGGCGGTGATCGCCGAGCGCGCCGGGCGGGTGCCGGAAGACTATTTCCCGGTGGTGCATGCCTTCGGCGACGAGCCGGTCAATTTCCTGGCCTGCCAGGGTCCGCTCGGGCCGGATACGGTGATCGACATTTCGCACGAGGCGCTGATCCGGCAATGGCCTCGGCTGGCGGGATGGGTCGCCGACGAGGCGCGCCGTGCGGGCGAGTACCGCCGCCTGCGGCGCCAGGCGCGCGCTTTTTTTGCCGGCGAGGTGGGCGCGGCCATGCTCGGCGGGGCCGCCCTGGCCCGTGCGCTGGAGTGGATGAACGGCGGCGGCGCGGCAAGCGACGACGACTGGCGCCCGAGCGCGGCATGGGCGGCCCGCTATGCGCGCGATGCGACGCCCGATGGGCAACGCGCCGAGTTCGAACAGGTCGCACGCTTCATCCGCGAGAGCGCCGACGACGCGGCGGCGGCCGAGCGCCGCGCGGCGCGCGAGCAAGAGCAGCGGCGCCAGGCAGAGAAGGCGGAGATCGAGCGCCGCGCCGCGATGGCGCTGCTCGCCGAGAAAGACCTGCGCATGCGCGCGGAGCGCAAGCGCGCCGACGAGGCGCGGCAGTCTGCCGCCAGGCAGCGCCGGATGAGCAAGCTGCTGCTCGTCGCCGCCGCGGTGGCCATCGCCCTGGCCGCCTACAGCGCTGTCCTGAAGGAGCAGGCGAACGACAGGCGCCGACTGGTCGAGACCCAGGCTCACGTGCTGAGGGGCAGGGCCTTGTGGTTGCCGCTGGCCATCGAATCGGGACGCCTGAGCGCCAAGGACGCCGATGCGCTGCTGCGCGTGCTGCGCGCGGATGGCGAGAACCTGTCCGCCTTCGCCACTCAGCTGCGCGACGAGGAATTCCTGGCCGAGCGCTTCGTGCGCGAACCGGCGCCCTTGCTGGCCGCCATGGTCGGACCGGGGCCGGCCGCCAGGGAGGCCATGCTGTCGCTGTTCGAGCGCCGACCTGCGGCCGCCGGGGCGGACGCCGCTGCGCGCTTGCTGGCGCGCGCCTTTCTGCGCGCCGCATTGGTCGAGGATTCCGCGGCGGACATGCCGCTCGCGCAGGATGTGGCGGCCGCGGCGGTCGGCTACAGCGACGACGACCGCGAAGGATGGCGTGTCTTCGGCCGGGCCCTGAGCTCGCTCACGCCCGATATGCGGATCACGCGCCGTCGCGCGTTGTTCGAGGCGCTCGACGCGGCCGCGCGCGATCCGGCGGCCACCCCGGCCCAGTCGCTCACCCTGTCGGTGGGCATGGGTGTTCTGAGCGGGTATGCGCCCGAGGCGGAACTCGGCCATGTCTACGACCGCTTGCTGAGCGCTTCGCTCAACGGCGTCGAGGCGGAGGTCCGGCGCGGCGTGCCGCTCGCCCAGGCGCGGCCGCTTGGCGGCGCCGAGGAGTTGCCGGTCATCGGCTCGCGCCGTGATGCCTTGGTTCTCTTGCTGATTCGCCTGGCGGGTCGTCTTCCGCCGGAGGATGCCAGACAGCGCTGGCGCGTGGTGCAGGAGGAAATCAGGCTTCGGCGAGGCGCCAGGAAGGCGTTCGAACTCGGCGCCGCGGCGCCGGCGGGTGCCAACGCCAGTCCGCTCGCCCTGCGCGGCGAAGCGAGCCGGCGCGGTCTCGATCGACGCGATCTGGTCCAGTTGCTCCCCGGTCTGGCGAGGCGCCTGGCGCCGGGGCCCGCCGCGGCGGCCTACGACGAGGTCACGCGCGTTCTGATCGACGAGTTCTGGGCGCCTCGTGGCACGCACCGCGATCCCGACGAGAACGACACCGACATCGAGGTCGGTGCCTACGGAATGGCGCTCGCGCCGCTGG
Source organism: Variovorax sp. 01T432 (assembly GCF_056398605.1). Lineage (NCBI taxonomy): Bacteria > Pseudomonadati > Pseudomonadota > Betaproteobacteria > Burkholderiales > Comamonadaceae > Variovorax > Variovorax sp. 01T432. Next base: position 47,642 of record NZ_JBFTPS010000018.1, on the reverse strand, counting down.
CCCTTGCATTGACGCCGGAGCGCGCGGCCGCCGAGGCCACCCGGCTGCTCGATCGGGTCACGCAAAGGGGCAGGCCGGAGTCCACGCGCGAGGCATTCCTCATGACACTGGTGGGGCTTGTCGAGAGGATGGAAGGGCCGGCCGCGGTGGATTTCGCCGCGCGCCTGGGCAAGGCGAACTGGGATTCCGAGGATGCCGCCTTCCACGATGAGCCTTCGCGCGATGACGCCAGGCGATTGTGGGCGGCGCTGAGAAGCAGCCTGCCAGCCGGCGAACTGGCTCTCGCGCCAGGCTGGGCCCTTGACGCGTCGCCCACATCATCGGCCCCGGCACCGCGAGCACCGGGCGGCGCGCGGGCGCAGCCCGCGGCGGGCGATGGCGCGCTCTCGGTCGCCGAATGGATCGAGCGCATCAGCGCCATCGACGACACCGACTCCGACGATGCGCTGCCGACGCTGGACGCCGCGCTGGCGGCGGCCGTGCAACGCGCCCCGGCAGCGCAACTTGCCGCGAATGCCCAGAGCCTGCATGAGGCCTTGCTGCGGGCTCGGGACGCCGATCAGCGTGGGGTCCTGGCCCGGGCATTGCAGGCCACGGCGGCGCGTCTCGACCCCACGCAGGCGGGCGCGCTGCGGCATCGGATCGCGGCGGAGATGAATGCCGACGCTTCGGTCGATGCGCGCGCGCAACTTTGGGCGATCTACGAGGGACTCGTCCCGTCCGGCTCGATCGCGGAGCGCCGGGCGATTGCCCATGAACTGCTGACCTTGATCGAGACCGCCCATGCGCCGGTGTCCGTGGCGGGCGAGACTCTGCTGCAGATCGCGGGCCAGTTCGAAGCCGCCGACCGCATGGCACTGCTGCGCGACGTGGTTTCGGCGATGGCGCACGTGCCTGAGAGCCCCCTCACCAGCGCCGATCCTTCGCTCAATGTGGTTCGCTCCGCGGGATTGTGGCGCGAGGATGCGGTGCCCGCCGAACGGATGAAGGCGCTGGAACCCATCGCCGTCGCTCTGGCTCCGAGCGTCGCGCAGCCCGAGCGGGATGACATGCGCGAGGGCGTCATCGGCGCCATCCTGGCCAGCCACAGCATGGCCGCCGCCGATGCTCTGGGCCGCGTGCTGCGCGGCTTGGGCGGCGACACGGAAGCGGAGCGACGGCGGGCCGTCGCGCAGTTCATGGCGACGCTGCCGCGCTGCGCCCGGGCGCAGGACGTGAGCGCATTGGCCGCCGCCGCGCGCTGGAATCTCGATCAACAGCCGGCCTCGTACGAAGTCGCTCGCGACATGTTCGAGCTGATGAAATATCCCTCGTCCGCGCGAGAGGCCGCGGCCAGCGTGCGCGCGAAGTTCGCGGAAGCACCCGGCGCCGATGCCGGTCTATGGGCGCTGGTCGGCTGGGCTCGCAAGACCTGGCCCGCGCTGCCGCTCGACGCCCGGCCCCAGGGCGCCTGACAGGCCTAGACGCGGCGCGCGCCGTCGACTCCGATGCAGTGCATCGCCCGCGGCATTCGAGTACCGGCGCGTCAGGCCAGGCCCGCCAGCGGCGCGCCGCCGGGTTCGTTGCAGCAGACCACGAGGATCTGCGCGCCGTCGATGCCGCCGTTCACGTACAGGTGACCCAGGCCGCTGTCGAAATAGATGCTGTCGTGCTTCTCCAGTCGCTCGACGCGGCCATCGACGAAATGCATCTCCAGCGCGCCGTCGAGCACGAAGATGAATTCCTCACCCGGGTGTTTGCTGAACTGGCCGGGACGCAGCACGGAATCGGCCTCGACCCGACCGATCATGGGTGTCATCTTCTTGGCGGTCACCTGCGTCGCCAGCATGCCGTACAGGTAACGCTCGGAGTGGTATTCGACGACGTCCTTGCTTCGCGTCACCACCACGCTCCCCGGGATGAAACCGGCCGGCTGGCTGCCGAACAGCGTCGACAGGTCCAGCTGCAGGGCGGCGGCCAGGGCGGCGAACTTCTCGTAGCTGAGCGCCAGCAGGCCGCGTTCGGCCTTGGAAATCGACGCCACGGAGACCTGCGACTTCTGGGCCAGATCGGCCAGGGTAAGGCGCTGCGCGAGGCGGGCAGCGCGCAGGCGCGCGCCGAGTTCGATCTTGTCCAGGACGACGCCCTGGCCCGGCGTAGAAGGAGGAGGGGGAGGCGAGGCGGATGGAGGCATGTCGGCCCGTGTAGAAATTTTCTTATCTGAAAATTTTCGCATATGATAATTCTGTGAGCACCCCAAACACCTCCTCTAAAGCACCGATTTCGCTTCCCTGGATCGAGAAGCTGATTCGGTTCGACACGACCAGCTTCGAGCCTAATCTCGGCCTCATCGAGACGGTCCGGGACCATCTCGAACAGCAGGGCCTCGCATCGACGCTCACCTACGAGGCCACGGGCAGGAAGGCGAATCTGTTCGCGACGCTGCCGGCGGCGGACGGCGCGACCCAAGGCGGCATCGTGCTGTCCGGCCACACCGACACGGTGCCGGTCAAGGGCCAGGCCTGGGACAGCGGTCCCTTCGATCCGGTCGTGCGCGACGGCAAGCTGTTCGGCCGCGGCGCGTGCGACATGAAGGGCTTCATCGGCGTCGTGCTGACGATGCTGCCCGAGATGAAGGCCGCGCGCCTGAGGGAGCCGATCCATTTCGCGTTTTCCTGCGACGAGGAACTGGGCTGTACCGGCGCGCCCTACATGCTGGCGGACCTGAAGGCGCGGGGCATTCATGCCAATGGCTGCATCGTGGGCGAGCCGACCGACATGCGCGTCATCGTGGCGCACAAGGGCATCAACGCCTACCGCTGCCGCGTGCATGGCCATGCCGCGCATTCCTCGCTGACGCCGCAGGGCCTCAACGCCATCGAGTACGCCGCCCGGCTGATCTGTTTCATCCGCGACCAGGCGGATCGGTTTCGCGCCGACGGGCCCTTCGACGACGCCTTCGACGTGCCCTTCACCACGCTGCAGACAGGCCTCATCCAGGGCGGCATCGCGCTCAACACGATCCCGTCGCAGTGCGAGTTCAGCTTCGAGTACCGCAACCTGCCCGGCGTGGACAGCGCGCCCATCATCGAGCGCATCAAGGACTACGCGGCGAACACGCTGCTGCCGCGAATGAAGGGCGAGCACCCGGGCGCCAGCATCGAGTTCGATCTGCTCGCCGCCGCGCCGACGCTGGATGCCTCCGAGCACGCGGCGATCACGCAACTGGTGCGCGCGCTCACGCAAGACCGGGGCGTGCGCAAGGTGGCCTATGGCACCGAGGCCGGCCTGTTCGAGCAGATGGGTGTGCCGTCCGTGATCTGCGGGCCGGGCAACATCGAACAGGCCCACAAGGCGAACGAGTTCGTCACCCTGGCGCAGATCGAACAGTGCGAATCCTTCCTTCGCAAGCTGATCCGGAGCATGCGCTCCGCGCCGTGAATCCGCGGCCGAAAACAACAACGCAACAGAGACAGGAAAGAAGAGTACCCATGGCCCATGTTCATGCCCAAGCTGGTCTGCCGGACCGTTCCTTCCAGGCCGATGCGCCGCCCTGGCGCGCCGTCATCTCGGCGTCCATCGGCAATGCGCTGGAGTGGTTCGACCTGGTGGTGTACGGCTTCTTCGCCGCGACGATTTCCAGGCTCTTCTTTCCGACGGGCGACGACACGGTGTCGCTGTTGCTGACGCTGGGCACCTTCGGCGTGTCCTTCTTCATGCGCCCGCTCGGCGCGGTGCTGATCGGCGCCTATGCCGACCGCGCCGGCCGCAAGGCCGCGCTGACGCTGTCCATCGTCCTGATGTTCACCGGCACGCTGATGATCTCGATCGTGCCGACCTTCGGCAGCATCGGCCTGCTCGCGCCTGCCGTGCTGGTGGTGGCGCGCATGATCCAGGGCTTGTCGGCGGGGGGCGAGTTCGGCAGCGCCACCGCCTTCCTGGCGGAGCACGCGCCCCGGCGGCGTGGCTTCTTCTCCAGCTGGCAGGTCGCCAGCCAGGGCCTGACCACCTTGCTGGCAGCCGGTTTCGGCGCGGTGCTCACCGGTACGCTGACGGCCGAGCAGATGGCATCGTGGGGCTGGCGCATTCCATTCATCTTCGGTCTGCTGATCGGCCCGGTGGCCTACTACATCCGCCGCAACGTCGACGAAAGCCCCGAGTTCGCGAAGATCGAAGCCACGGCCACGCCGCTGCGCGACACCTTCCGCGACCAGAAGGTGCGCCTGCTGCTGGCCATCGGCATCGTGATCCTGGGCACGGTGGCGACCTACCTGGTGCTCTTCATGCCGACCTACGGCGTCAAGCAACTGGGCCTGCCGGCTTCGGTGGTGTTCACGGCAACCATGATGGTCGGCGTGATCCAGATGCTGTTCTCGCCCTTCATCGGCCATCTCTCGGATTCGGCGGGGCGCGTGCGCATCATGCTGGTCGCCGCCGTGCTGCTGCTCCTGGCCATCTACCCGATGTTCGCCTTGCTGGTGGCGCGGCCGAGCTTCGGCACGCTGCTGCTGGTGGAGATCGTCTTCGGCTGCCTGATGACCGCCTATTTCGCGCCGGTGCCGGCGCTGCTGTCGGAACTGTTTCCGACCCGGACCCGCACCACCGGGCTCTCTTTGAGCTACAACACGGCCGTGACGATCTTCGGCGGCTTCGCGCCCTTCATCCTGACCTGGTTGATCAGCGTCACCCACGACAAACTCTCACCCAGCTATTACCTGATCTTCGCCGCCATCATCAGCATCGTCGCGCTCCTGTTCACGCGGCGCCGGCTGGGCATGAAGTAGCCATCATTCAAAGCCAAACGACATTCCATGAATCCGACTTCCGACCTGATCGACGGCCAACCGGTGCCCACGCTGGAGGCCATCGGCGAACTCAGCGCCGCCCTGCAGCCCTACGTGTTCGCTACGCCGGTGCTGGACAAGGACGCGCTGTCGACCCTGCCGGCCGCGCGCATCAACTTCAAGTTCGAGCTGCTGCAGGCCAGCGGCACCTTCAAGGCCCGCGGCGCCTTCTCCAACCTGCTGGCGCTCGACCCCGGGCAGCGGCAGGCAGGCGTGACCTGCGTGAGCGCTGGCAACCACGCGGTGGCGGTGGCCTATGCGGCGATGAAGCTCGGCATCAGCGCCAAGGTGGTCATGATCAAGACAGCCAACCCGTTTCGCGTGGCGTTGTGCCGCCAATACGGCGCCGAGATCGTGATGGCCGACAACGGCGCCGCGGCCTTCGAGCGGGTCCACCAGATCGAGAGCGAAGAAGGCCGCTTCTTCGTGCATCCGTTCAGCAGCTACCGCACGGTGCTGGGTACGGCCACGCTCGGCCATGAGTGGGCCCGGCAGGCACCGAAGCTCGACGCCGTGATCGTCCCGGTCGGCGGCGGCGGCCTGATGGCGGGCGTTTCCACCGCGTTCAAGCTGATCCAGCCCGACTGCAAGGTCTACGGCGTCGAACCCGAAGGCGCCGACGCCATGGCCCGCAGCTTCGACGCCGGCCACCCCATCAAGATGGGTCCGATGCAGGGCATTGCCGACAGCCTGATGGCGCCGCACACCGAGGCCTACAGCTACGCGCTGTGCCGCAGGAACGTCGACCGGCTCGTGACGGTGTCCGACGACCAGATCCGGCGCGCGATGCTCCACCTGTTCGAGGAACTCAAGCTGTCGCCGGAGCCGGCTTGTGCGGCCGCGACGGCGGGGCTGCTCGGGCCGCTGCGCGAGGAACTCGAGGGCCAGCGAGTGGGTGTTCTCCTGTGCGGCACCAACACCGACCTGGGGACGCTCACCAGGCACCTGGACGCTGCGCGGGCGCTGGCATGAGCGATGCGGCGGGTCCTGTCCTGTTTCTCTCGCGCGAGGAAGTTGCGCGCTTGTTGAGTGTCGCGGACTGCATCGACCTGATGTCCGATGCCATGGCGGCGCTCGCGCGTGGCGAGGTCCACCAGCCGCTGCGGCAGATCGTGAGGCCGCCGGACGCCAAGGGGCTGCTGGGCCTGATGCCCGCCTACATCGGGGGCGCCGAGCCGGTCTATGGTGCCAAGACCGCCGGCTTCTTTCCCGGCAACAGCGCGATCGGGCTGGACCCGCATCAAGGCTGCGTGCTGCTGCTCAGCGGCGAGACCGGCGCGCTCATGGCCGTGATGTCGGCGTCCGAGATCACGGGCATCCGGACCGCGGCGATGACCGGCCTCGCGACACGCCTGCTGGCCAGGCCCGAGGCCAGCCGCCTGGCGCTGATCGGCAGTGGCCACCAGGCGCACTGGCAGTTGCAGGCCGCGGCGGCCGTGCGGCCGCTGGCATCGGTCAAGGTCGCGGCGCGCAGCCTGTCGAGCGCGCAGGCGTTCGTGGAGGCGCAGCAGCGGTCTCATGGTTTTGTCATGGAGGCGGTGGAGTCCGTGGAGGCGGCGGTAGGCGACGCCGACATCGTGATCACCGTCACCGGAGCGCGCGAGCCGATCCTGCGGCAGGAATGGATTGCGCCGGGTACTCACATCAACGCCGTCGGCTCCAGCACGACTTCGCACTGCGAGATCGACCCGGCGCTGATGGGCCGCGCGTCTCTGTTCGTCGACCGGCGCGAATCCACGCTCAACGAATCGGGCGACTATCTGAATGCCTTTCGCGCCGGCATGGTCACGCCCGCGAGTCTGCTCGCGGAGATCGGCGAGCTGGTCGTCGGCCGGCATCCGGGGCGCGCCGGTGCGGACGAAGTGACGCTGTTCAAGTCGCTGGGCATGGCGCTCGAAGACGTGGCGACGGCCCGGCTGTTGTACCAGCGCGCCAAGGCCGCCGGTACCGGGGCCTGGCTGGCCCCATAGCCAAGGCGCCGCGCCGCGCCGCTCAGCCGTGGCGCACGGCCACGGTCTTCAGTGTCGTGAAGCCATAGAGCGCCTCGAAGCCCTTCTCGCGCCCATAGCCCGAGGACTTCACGCCGCCGAAAGGCAGCTCCACGCCGCCGCCCGCACCGTAGTTGTTGATGAAGACCTGGCCGCTGCGCACGCGCCTGGCCATGCGGAACTGGCGCGCGCCGTTCTGCGTCCAGACGCCCGCAACCAGGCCGAACTGCGTCGCGTTGGCGAGCGCCACGGCTTCGTCCTCGTCGCGAAAGGACATGGCGGCCAGCACGGGGCCGAAGACTTCCTCCTGTGCGAGCCGGTGATCGACCGGCACGTCACGCAGCAGCGTGGGTGCCTGGTAGAAGCCCGTTTCGGGCGCCTCGTCGACCACCACGCCTTGCGCGACCATCGGGATGCCCGCCACCTGCGCGTCGGAGAGAAAGTCCCACACGCGCTGCTGCTGCGTCTGCCGGATCAGCGGCCCGACGTCCAGGTCCATGGCCGCCGGGCCGACGCGCAGGGCGCCGAAGGCGTGGCCGAGGCGTTCGAGCAGTGGCTCGTAGATGGTCTTGTCGATCAGTACGCGCGAGCCGGCCGAGCAGGTCTGGCCGGCGTTCTGCACGATCGCGTTGATGATCACGGGGATGGCGGCGTCCAGGTCGGCGTCGGCGAAGATGATCTGCGGGCTCTTGCCGCCGAGTTCCAGCGTGACCGGGCAATGCCGCTCGGCCGCGACCTGCTGGATCAGTGTGCCGACCTTGGGGCTGCCGGTGAAGCTGATGTGGTCGATGCCGCCATGGCGCGCCAGCGCGTCGCCGACCTCATGCCCATAGCCGGTCACGATGTTGAGCGCGCCGGGCGGGAAGCCCACTTCGGCGGCCAGCTGCGCGACGCGGATCAGCGAGAGGCAGGCGTCTTCGGAAGGCTTGACCACGCAGACGTTGCCCGCGGCCAGCGCGCCGCCCACGCTGCGCCCGAAGATCTGCATCGGGTAGTTCCACGGGATGATGTGGCCGGTGACGCCGTGCGGCTCGCGCCAGGTGAAGACGCTGTAGCCGTCCTGGTAGGGAATGGTCTCGCCGTGCAGCTTGTCGCAGGCGCCGGCGTAGAACTCGAAGTAGCGCACCAGCGCCAGTGCGTCCGCGCGCGCCTGCTTGACGGGCTTGCCGCAGTCGCGTTGCTCGATGAGCGTCAGTTCGTCCACATGCTCGGCAATCTTCAGCGAGAGCTTGTAGAGCAGGCGGCTGCGGTCGGCCGCGCTGAGCTTCTGGCATGTGGTCTCGAAGCAGTGGCGTGCGGCGCGCACGGCCGCGTCGATGTCGGCGGCATTGCTGCGCTGCAGTTCGTCGAAGGGCTGGCCGTCGGAGGGGTCGATGACGGGCAGGGTACGGCCGGACGCGGAGGCAATGGCTTGGTTGCCGATGTAGTTGAGTTGCATGGAGGAGGTCTCAGAGAAGGTAGTTCTCTGCCAGGCAGGCCCAGTAGGCCGCGCCGATGGGCAGGTTGCTGTCGTTGAAATCGTAACCGGGGTTGTGGACGCCGCAGGCGCCGTGCGAACCCGGCGCGCCATTGCCGATGAAGAGAGCAGCCGGGCCGCTTCTCCAGCATGAAGGCGAAGTCCTCGCTGCCCGTGACGGCGGCGCCTTGTGGCACGACGTGGTCGGGGCCGACGAGCTCGCAGGCGATGCGGCGCGCAAACTCGGTTTCCTCCGGCGTGTTGACCAGCACCGCATAGCCTTTGCGGTAGTCGATGTCCGCCCGCACGCCGAAGCTTTCGGCCTGCGCCGTGACGATGGCCTTGAGCCGCTTCTCCAGCAGCGCGCGCATGTCGCGGTTGAGCGAGCGGACGCTGATTTCCATCACGGCGGTTTCCGGGATCACGTTGTTGGCCTTGCCCGAGTGGATGGCGCCGACGGTGACGATGGCCATCTCCTGTGGGTCGGCATTGCGCGACACGATGGTCTGCAGCGCGAGGACGATGCTGGAGGCCGCCACGATCGGGTCGGCCGCGCGGTGGGGCATGGCGCCATGGCCGCCGGTGCCGGTCAACGTGACGGTGGCGTAGTCGGACGAGGCCATGGCCGCGCCGTCGCGGAAGGTCAGTTGGCCCTGCGGCTGTCCGGGCATGTTGTGCATCGCGTAGCTTGTTCGGCCAGGTACCTGGCCGCGCCGAGCAGCATGGCGGTGTGGCCGTCGTGCCCGCAGGCATGCATGATGCCGGGGCGTCCGCTGCGGTAGGCGAGGCCGGGTTTCTCGTCGATCGGCAGGGCGTCCATGTCGGCGCGGATGCCGATGGCGCGGGTGCCGCTGCCGCGGCGCAGGCGCCCGACAAGCCCGGTGACGCCGAGCCCGCGCTCGACTTCATAGCCCCAGGCGGTGAGGCGCTCGGCCACCAGGTCGCTGGTGCCGAATTCCTCGAAACCCAGCTCGGGGTTCCGATGGATCTGCTGTCGCACGGTCACGAATTCGGCGGCGTGCTTCTTCATGTAGGCGAGATAGTGCTGTGCGCTCTTGGGCATGGTTCTTGGGGTTGGGGGAATCAGGGGCGCAGCGCCATCGTCGCGGGCAGCCGCGTCCACGGCAGGTCCGACGGGTCGGCGGCCATCGGACCGGGCGCCTTGGCGATCAGGATCCGGCTGGCGATCGGTGCGAAGTCGGCACGGAAATGCACGGAGCTCTTGTTGACCAGCACCTTCATGGCCTCGGGCTCGATGCCCAGGAAGCGGAACAGTTCGCGGTCCAGCATCTGGCTCTTTCCGCTGGCAACGGCAATGAGCACGCCTTCGATTTCGAGGCAGGCGCTGGGGCCGACGGATACATCGCTGCCGTACGTCATCGGCCCCTTGAGCGCGACCACGCCGTCGCTGAGCGCGCGCACGGTGAACTGGCCCTTGACCGGCGCGTCGCTGCGCTGCCCGCCCCAGGTGGGCACCTCGGTGCCGAGCGAAATCTCGATGCGGCCGCCGACACCGGCCGCGTGGGCGGCGGCGGCCGCGGCGGGGTCGTACATGAGGCCCAGGGCCACGCGTCCGGGATATCGGACGCCCGCGCGCTCGGCGAGCAGCGCGTGCAGCATGCCGGAGGTGTTGCTGTCGGCGCCCGCGCCGGGGTTGTCCTGCGTGTCGGCGATGACCACGGGCTTGTCCGCGCCCTCGGCGAGCGACAGCGCCTGGGCCACGGCGGCGCGAGGCAGGAGCAGGTCGAGGCGCCATTGCGCGCGAGGCTGGTCGATGCGCGCGAACAGCGCCGCGACCGCGGCCTCGGCGTCGTCGCCATAGCCCCAGACCACCGGCCCGCACTCCGCGATGTCGGCCGCCGGAAATCCGGTGGTGAAGCTCAGCACCGCGCCATGTTTCGCGTCGAGATCGCGCAGCAACCGGTAGACCGAGGCGCCGGGTTCGGTCATGGTGGACTGCACATTGAGCGGCAGCAGGAACGCCAGGCGCCGCACATGCAATGGCTCACGTGACCCGCGTGCCAGGCGGCGCGCCAGCAAGCCGGCCGCGCGCCTGCCGGTGTCGGCGGTGTCCACGTGCGGGTAGGTGCGAAAGGCCACCAGCGCATCGGCCTCGGCCAGCATGCGCTGCGTGATGTTGCCGTGCAGGTCGAGGCTGGCGACGATGGGCACCGCCGGACCGACCATCGCCCGGATGCGGGCGAGGAGTTCGCCCTCGGGGTCGTCCAGGTGTTCGGTGACTGCCGCGCCGTGCAGGTCGAGGTAGACGGCACCGAGGCCGCCCGCGGCGAGCGCATGGGCCAGGTCTTCGGTGATCGCGGCGCAGATGCGTTCGAAGGCGTCCTCGGTCACATGGGCCGAGGGTGTGGCCCCGGCCCACGCGGAGGGCACCAGTTCCCAGCCGCGTTCGCGCGCCGCGTCGATGAACCCGCCGATGGGGATGTTCTGGCCGGCATAGGCGTCGATGATGTCCGGCCCGCGCCGATAGGGTGGGTAGCTTTCGCCCAGGTGGAATGCGGCCCAGTCGGCCTTGGTGGGGGCGAAGGTGTTGGTCTCGTGCTGAAAACCGGCGATGAAGACTTTCATTGATTCCCTGGCGTCGCAACGCACGCGGTCAGCGGGATGCGGTGGCCTTGGGCAACGCGCGGATCGCGTTCAGCATGCGCTCCACGTGCTTGTCCGGATTCAGGTTCTGATAGTAGTAGGCGACCCTGCCGTTGGGCGAGATCACGTAGGACAGGCGGTTGGCAAAATCGGGCCGCGTCTGCATCAGCGCGTCGAAACCGTTGATCACCGTCTTCGTTTCATCTGAAGCCACCGGGAAGCGGCTCTGGCAGGATTTGACCGAGAACTTGGTGAGGGTGTCGATGTCGTCCGCCGAAACGCCGATCACGCTGGCGCCCAGGGTGGTGAAGCTGTCGATGGCTTCGGCAAAGGCATGGGCCTCGATGGAGCAGTCGCTGCTGTCGGCCGCGGGAAAGAAGTACACGACCACGGGGCCCTTGGCGAGGGCGTCGGCGAGCGAGTACTTGAAGACCTTGCCGCCGAGGGCGGCATCGGCGACGAATCTGGGCACGGCGTCGCCGATGTCCAACGCGGCGAGCGCCGGCGGGGCGACGAGTGCAAGGAAGGCGGCACAGGCAAATGGAGTCAGGCGAGAGGCGAACGGGAGCATCATGATGCAACTCCAGGGTGAGACGATTCGAATTCTAGAACCGGGGCCCGCGCCGCGCCGTCCTGAAACCGGCGCGGTCTTTCGGACGTACCAACGCCAATGAACAGGAGTAGAGCATGAGCACCGCATGGACCCGTTGGCTGCGCGCCGCGCTGCTGGTCGCGTTGGCCGTCCTGCTGGGCGCCTGCGGCTCGCTGCCGCCGGCTCGCGAGCGTCCGGCCGAGCATGCGGCAGCACCGGATCCCTCCACGCCGCTCGCGAAGATCGTCGCCGCGTCGACGCCGCCCGGAGAACATTCGGGTTTCCGGCTGATGCCGCTGGGCGTCTATTCGCTGGACGCGCGCGTCCAGCTCGCGCAGCGCGCGAAGCAATCGCTGGTCGTCCAGTACTACCAGTTCGAGAACGACGCGACCGGGCGCCTGCTGATGCGCGCATTGCGCGAGGCCGCGGGCCGCGGCGTGAAGGTGCGCGTGCTCGTGGACGATCTCTACACCGCGAAAAGCCAGCAGGCGCTGCTCGCGCTGTCCGAGGTTCCCAACGTGGAGGTACGCCTCTTCAATCCCTTCTGCTGCGGGCGCAACGGCTTCATCTCGCGTTTCCTCGCCTCGCCGCAGGAGATCGGTCGGCTCAACCACCGCATGCACAACAAGCTGTTCATCGCCGACGGCGTGATGGCAGTGGTCGGCGGGCGCAACATCGCCGACGAGTACTTCGTACTGAGCCAGGCGCAGAACTTCATCGATATGGATGCGGTCGTGGTCGGCAAGGTGGTTCCGCGTCTCGAGTCGATCTTCGACAGTTACTGGAACAGCGAGGAAGCCTGGCCGATCGCGGACATCGTGCAAGGCGAGGGCGGGCGCAGACCCACGGCCCAGGATTTCGACAACTGGATCGGCATGACCGCGCCGGCGCCAACGATCAATCTTCCGTCGGTCGACATCCTGGGCTATGGCCCGATCGCCGAGGAACTCGATGGCGGCGAGATGGGCCTTCTATGGGGTGAGGCACAGGCCATTGCCGATCCGCCGAGCAAGCCCATGTACATGACGCCGGAGGAAGCCCTGGCCACCAGCGTGACAATGAAAGTGTGGGGCCTGTTGCTCGATGCAAAGACCGAGGTGGACATGACCTCGCCCTACCTCGTGCCGGGCGAGCGGGGCATGGAGGCCTTCGAGGATCTCGCCAGGCGCAAGGTCAAGCTGACGCTCCTGACCAATTCGCTGGCCGCCAATGACGAGCCCCTGGTGCACGCCGGCTATGCGCGCTACCGGCACCGGCTGCTCGCCAGCGGCGCGGACCTCTATGAGCTGAGCCCGGAGCGCACCACGGCCAGCCAGCGCTTCGGCAGTTTCGGCAAGTCGCTCGGGCGCCTGCACGCCAAGACCGCCGCCATCGACAGGCGCCGCATCTTCATCGGCTCGATGAACCTCGACCCGCGCTCGGCGACGCAGAACACCGAGATGGGCGTGGTGGTCGACAGCCCGCAGCTGGCGCGCGAGATGCTGCGCGTGATCAATGTCAGCAAGGTCCAGAATTCGTACCGGCTGCGGCTGGACAAGGAGACCGACAGGCTGCAATGGCTGACCAACGATGGCGAGAAGGAGATGATCCTGACCTCCGAGCCCGAGGCGAGCTTCTTCCAGCGCTTCTACAACGCGTTGATCGCGCCGATCTTTCCCGAAATGCTGCTTTAGTGTCGCGGATAAGACAGGGGTCTGTCTGAGTTGGCGAAAGGAGGCGGTCGCCTACACTTGTTTTTCTGCGACGATGCCCCAGATGGAAGCCATGAACGAAACCAAGACTTCGGTACCCAAGACCGACCTGGCAGTGACGCACGTGCTCGCGCAGCTCCTCGAGCGGCTCGAACACAGCGCCGTCCCAGTGGGCGCCGAGCAATACCGTTCGGTCGTGATGCACCTCGTGGAGGAATTCCGCGACGTGGAGCAGGGCGCGCAGCTCGGCCAGCTGCTGGATGCTTATCCGGCGGCCTCTGAGGTGTACGAAAACCTGAACTACCAGCACGCGGGTCTGTGCCGCACCGCGCTGGACACTTCGCTTTCTGCCGAGATCGCGGCCAAGAAGGCGATCGAGCGCGCCATGCGCCCTGCCACCCCGGACGCCGCCAATGAGCAAGAGTGAAGTCAAGACCGCCGTCGTCGCCGACGGCCTGCGCTACAAGGCGAAGGCGCCGGGCTCGCCCTTCCGCGCCTCCGCGTCCTTCAGCGGCGCGACGATGTCCTGCTTCATGTGCGGCAAGCACCGTGTGCGCTCGCAGATGCGGACGCGGCAGCTGCTCGGAAAGTCGCAGACGGTCTGTGCGCCCTCGTGCAAGGCGCTCGACGAATTGGTGGATTCCTGATTCGCCGCTGAAGCCGCGCTGAAGGTCCTCGCGGAGGGCCAAGTGAGTACTTTGAACCTGCTATCAAAGGCTCCGAATTCGATCTACAGTTAGACACAATTGACGCAGATACTTGCTCAATACCAAAGTTCTAATTACGGTCGAATTAAATGATCCCGACTCAATCTATTGCCTTCCATCGGTTGGGGCTGCGTTCGTTGCACGCGAAAGGATGGGCCCTGTGAGTCAACCCCGTCACGTCATCATGCAGGTGGTCAAGCGCTCCGGCGGCGCGACGCACCATGTCGAATTCACCATGGATGACAACTTTGCCGAACGGCTGCGGCAACTGCGATCGCTCGTCCCACCTCTCAACACGCTGAACAAGCAGCGCGATCTTGTCATCGACAAGGTCCGCGTGCGTCTGCCTACCGCCACATGGCGCTGCGGCGGCGATCTGGACAGCCAGGTCGAGGGCTCCTGCATCGTGATCGCTTCCGAGGGCTACTTCAACTGCGGCGGAAGGGACAAGAAGACCAAGGAAAAACTGGTCACCTACACATTTCCGATCGGGCGCCTGATCGAGTTGCACCTGGAGCGCCCCGCTGGAGAGACCTTCTACATCCGCGACGGCATCTTCACCAACGACGAACCGGCCGATTCGGCCTCCGGCCGCTGGGTGGCATCGCTGCATGAGATGGACGTCCCGCGGGCTCCCGAGGAAGCCGTTCGCATACCGGATGCGCCATCCGACTTCGACACGCTGCAGGGCGTGCCGCTGCGCAGCGAGCAGGGTGCGCTGCCCGGTCGCGGCATCGGCCTGAACTGAGCGTGTATCGGCGCACCGCCTCGATGCGCTGATCGCAGGCGCGATAGCGCCGGATGTGGCTGCGTCGCAACGCCGGTGGGACTTCGTTCACGTTTTCAGTCAAATGTCGAGCGGCACGCCACGGCGTTCGCGAGCCCTGTCTCCGCGCCGTGACGTTCCTGCCGCTTCTGGAGAATCGGCTGGGACAATCACCGCCTGGCATCGGATATTGACGAATTGAGGCGGCACTTGCGAATGCCGAATCAATTGCGCTCCTTGTAGAAATCAATAAGGCAATTCCACTGGGCGGGCTTCGTGCCGTCCAATGCACTGACATTCAGCGAGCGCGTGCGCGCTCGCGAGTCGGAGTCCGCGGTGTCGAGTCGCCGTGAATCACGGTCGCGGTCGACCCCGACCGGGATTCGGCGCGCTCATTGCTGAGCAATTCACTTGACCGCGCCGTTCGCACTCTTGGTCGAGGTGTCCGTGCTGTCCGAAGCTGCCGGAGCGACCGGCGCAGCCCTTGCAGGAGCGCTCACAGCCGCGGGTGCCACGGCCGGCGCCGCCATGGCGCCCGCATCGCCCGAGTGGAACTTGACCACCAGCGGCACGATGAGCAGCGCCACGATGTTGATGATCTTGATCAACGGGTTCACGGCGGGGCCGGCCGTGTCCTTGTAGGGGTCGCCGACGGTATCGCCGGTGACGGCCGCCTTGTGCGCCTCCGAGCCCTTGCCGCCGTGGTGGCCGTCCTCGATGTACTTCTTGGCGTTGTCCCAGGCGCCGCCGCCGGTGCACATGGAGATCGCCACGAAGAGACCGGTGACGATCGTGCCCATCAACAGGCCGCCGAGCGCCTTGGGGCCCAGCAACAGGCCGACCAGGATTGGAACCACCACTGGCAGCAGCGAGGGAATCATCATTTCCTTGATCGCCGCGCCGGTCAGCATGCTCACGGCACGACCGTACTCGGGCTTGCCGGTACCTTCCATGATGCCTGGGATCTCGCGGAACTGGCGCCGCACCTCCTCGACCACCGACCCGGCCGCGCGGCCCACAGCCTCCATCGCCATGGCACCGAAGAGGTAGGGGATCAGGCCTCCGATGAAGAGGCCCACGATCACCATCGGGTCGCTCAGGTTGAAGCTGATGGCCAGGCCGAAGCTCTCCAGCTTGTGGGTGTAGTCGGCGAAGAGGACCAGCGCCGCGAGTCCGGCAGAACCGATGGCATAGCCCTTGGTCACCGCCTTGGTGGTGTTGCCCACGGCGTCCAGAGGGTCGGTGACGGCGCGCACGCTGGCCGGCAGGTCCGACATCTCGGCGATGCCGCCGGCGTTGTCGGTGATGGGGCCATAGGCATCGAGCGCGACGACGATGCCCGCCATGCTCAACATGGCCGTGGCGGCCACCGCGATGCCGTAGAGGCCCGCCAGCGTGTACGAAGCCAGGATCGCGATGCAGACGCAGATCACGGGCCCGGCGGTGGAGCGCATGGAAACGCCCAGGCCCGCGATGATGTTGGTGCCGTGACCGGTGGTCGATGCCTGTGCGATGTGCCGCACCGGCGAATACTGCGTGCCGGTATAGAACTCGGTGATCCACACCAGTGCCGCGGTCAGTGCAAGGCCAACGAAACAGGCACCGAAGAGCTTCAGCTGGCTGCCGGTGGCGGCGATCGCGTTGTCGGGGATGAGCCACTGCGTGACGAACCAGAACGCGATCAGCGACAGGATGCCCGCCACCGCGAGGCCCTTGTAGAGCGCCGGCATCACGTTGACCATGCCCGGCGAGGCCTTGACAAAGAAGCAGCCGATGATGGACGCGATGATCGACACCGCGCCCAGCGCCAGCGGGTAGAGCACCGCGTTGACCGGCGCGGCGCTCACCATCAGCGCGCCCAGCACCATGGTCGCGATGAGCGTCACGGCGTAGGTCTCGAACAAGTCGGCCGCCATGCCGGCGCAGTCGCCCACGTTGTCGCCCACGTTGTCGGCGATTACCGCCGGATTGCGGGGGTCATCCTCCGGAATTCCGGCCTCGACCTTTCCCACCAGGTCGGCGCCGACGTCGGCGCCCTTGGTGAAGATGCCGCCGCCCAGCCGCGCGAAGATCGAGATCAGCGAGGAGCCGAAGGCGAAACCGATCAGCGGGTTGAGGAGGGTGGCGAGGCTCTTGTCCGGCGTGAGGTTGCCGTTGCCAACCAGGAACCAGTAGAAGACCGAGACCCCGAGCAGGCCCAGCCCCACCACCAGCATGCCGGTGATGGCGCCGCCGCGAAAGGCGACGTCGAGTGCCGGCCCGATGCCTTGCGTGGCGGCCTGCGCGGTGCGCACGTTGGCGCGCACCGAGACGTTCATGCCGATGAAGCCGCAGGCGCCCGAGAGCACCGCCCCCACCACGAAGCCGACGGCCGTGGTCGCGTCGAGGAAGAGTCCGATCAGAATTGCGAGCACGACGCCGACGATGGCGATGGTGCGGTACTGCTTCGCGAGATAGGCCGCGGCGCCGGTCTGGATCGCGGCCGCGATCTCCTGCATTCGGGCATTGCCCGGGTCTTTCGAAAGAATCCAACTGCGCGCCCAGGCCCCATATCCCACGGCGATGAGGCCGCAGACTATGGCGAGGACGAGAGGGGTGTTGCCAGTCATGCCTTGCTTCTCCATTCAGTTCGTTTTGACTTGTGGAGACGAAAGCACGGGCCCCTGCGCGCAACGCGTACGGGTCAGTGCTTCCGCCGCGTTGCTTCCTCGAAGCCCCTCGCCTTGAAAGAAAAGCAGGGGCCGATTGGCCAACGCGGCCAATTTACAGGCAAAAGGCGCGTTTCGTGCGACCGTACCGTGACACGGAAAGTAAACTTCGGGTTTGTCCTCATCCCGCCAAGACTTTCAAACCACTCAAGACCCACCATGTCCCTCGGCCAAGTTTCCCCCGGAAAAGACGCTCCCGAAGCCTTCAACGTCGTCATCGAGATTCCGATGAACGCCGACCCGATCAAGTACGAAGTCGACAAGGAGTCGGGCGCGATCTTCGTCGACCGCTTCATGACGACCGCGATGCACTATCCGACCAACTATGGCTATGTGCCACAGACGCTGTCGGGCGATGGCGACCCGGTCGATGTGCTGGTGATCACACCGTGGGCGCTGGTGCCGGGCGTGGTCGTGCCGTGCCGGCCGATCGGCATCCTCATGATGGAGGATGAAGCCGGCGTCGATGGCAAGGTGCTGGCCGTGCCGACCGACAAGGTGCTGCCGATCTACAGCCACTGGAAGAAGGTGGAGGACGTGAACCCGATGCGCCTGAAAGCCATCACGCATTTCTTCGAGCACTACAAGGATCTGGAGGCCGGCAAGTGGGTCAAGGTGCTGGGCTGGGAAGGGATCGATGCCGCCAAGAAGGAAATCCTGGACGGTATCGCCAACTTCAAGAAGTAAGGAGCGCTGCCGCCTACTTCTTGCCGGCAGCCTTTCGTTCTCCGTCCGATGACCAGTCCGCGCGCACCCAGTAGAACTCCTTCCTTGCCTGCTGGGGGCTGACGCGCAGGGTGCGCGTCACCGCGGCCTGGATCTCGCCGTCCGCGGTGCAATAGAGCGGCTCTCCTTCCAGCGTGGCCCGGTGCGCTTCGAGCAGGGACCGCAACGGCACCTCGACGCTTTCGCGCGCCGGGAACGTCGAACGGATCACGACCAGTTCCCGCGTCGCGAACAAGCGGGTCTTTTGAAAGCGGTCATCGTCGATGACCGCTTCGCCTCTGCTTGTCCAGGTGGCCTCGATCTCCATGGCCATCATGACCGCGTCCGGCGAGCGCATGCCGCGCAAGGACGCGCTTCCGGCCGCGCTGAGGCATGAGCACAAATGCGGCGTGAGCTCGAAATGGACGGATCCGCGCGCCTGGGTTTCGGACTTCGCCACCTCGAAGGTCACGCTCCGCGGCGCGCTGAGGGCAGCCGCAATCTCGTGAGCCCGCCTGGCGCGTCGTCGAGCCTGGACATGCGCCACTGCGGCGAAACCCGCCATGGGCGCGGTTGCGGCGACGATCTTGATCGCAAGGAGACCCTCGTCTGAGAACATCATGAGACTTCGCCTGAGGGTTTTGGGGCTGCCATGTTGAGGATATCGGCAGGCATTCCAGAAACTTTAGGCCTACCTTGCAGCCGCCGGCACCCGATGTTCCGGATGCCCTTGCATCAGATTGCTCATGCGGAATGGCGGAAGGGGCTGCGCTCGCCGAGATGATCCATGTAGTTCTCGATGCCCTCTCCCTCACGCTCCAGGAAGCGCTCCACCGCGTCGGCGAATGCGGGATGGGCCAGCCAGTGCGCGCTGGTGGTCTTGACCGGCATCAGCGCGCGCGCCATCTTGTGTTCGCCCTGTGCGCCGCCTTCGAAGCGCTGCACGCCGTGCTCGATGCACCATTGCAGAGGCTGGTAGTAGCAGGCTTCGAAGTGCAGGCAGTCCACGCGCTCGAGCGCGCCCCAATAGCGGCCGTAGGCGACGAGCGGGCTTTCCGAGTTGTCCGCGCCCGTCAGGCCCGCGGACAGGGCGATGAGGCTGGCCGCGATCGGCCTGCCTTCGCGCTGCGCAACGAAGAGCAGCCAGGCCTCGGGCATATGGACTGCCATGCGGCGGAAGAAGTCGCGGCTCAGGTAAGGCGGGTTGCCGTGCTCGCGGTAGGTGCGTGCGTAGCAGCGATAGAAGAAATCCCAGTCGGCCTCGCTGATGTCGGACCCACGCGAGCACCGGAAGCTCACGCCGGATTCGTGGACCTTGCGGCGCTCCTGGCGGATCTTCTTGCGCTTGTCGTGCGACAGGCTGGCGAGGAACGCATCGAAATCCGTCCAGCCGCTGTTCATCCAGTGGAATTGCACGGTGTTGCGCAGCATGAGGCCAGCGTCCGCGCACGCTGAAATATCTTCATCCGCGCCAAACAGCAGATGCAGCGACGATAGTTCTTCCCCCTTGCACCACGCGATCAGCGCGCGCACCAGCGTCGCGCGGCTTTCGGCATCGCGCGCAAGAAGGCGTGTGCCCGGCACCGGGGTGAAGGGCACCGCGACCAGCGCCTTCGGGTAGTAGGCAAGGCCGTGCTGCTGGTACGCGTTGGCCCACGCCCAATCGAAGACGTATTCGCCGTAGGAATGATCCTTGACGTAGAGCGGGCATGCCGCGATGAGCTCTTTCCCGCGCCACAGCGTGATGAAGCGAGCCGTCCAGCCGCTCGCGGGAGAAGCGCTGGCGCTCTCCTGCATCGCGTTCAGGTAGGCGTGGCGCATGAAAGGCGACGGTGCCGCCTGGCAGGCCAGCAGGGCGTCCCAGGCCTTCGCGTCGATGTCCGACGGCGCGTCGTGAATGCGAATGACAGGTGGGGTCAAGAGGGGTCTCGTCAACGCTTGCGGGCGCCGAGGTTTTCGGCGATGTAGATGCCACCCAGTACCAGGGCCAGCGCCACTGCGTGGTATGCCGACAGAGGCTCGCCAAGGACGATGACGGCCAGCAACGGCCCGAAGATCGGAACCAGATTGAGGAACACGCCAGCCCGGTCGGGGCCGATCAGGGCGACTGCGTGGATAAATGTGAGCTGTGAAATGAAGGAGGGCAGCAGTCCGATGAACAGCACCAGCAACCATCCGGTGGTGGTCGGCATCAGGAAATCGCCCATGGCGATCTCCGCGGCGAGCAGAGGCAGCGAGACGATGCAGGCCACCGCAGCCGTGGCCGCGAAGAAGACGATCGCCGGGACCGCGGGCCGCCTGCGCAAGTTGAGCGCATAGCCCGCATAGAGCACCGAGGCAATGATGATCCACACGTCGCCGATGTTGAATGCGAGCTGCGCCAGCACCGCCAACTGCCCGCGCGAGGCCACGACGGCGATGCCCGCGAGCGTCAACGCCACGCCGAGGACCTGCAGCCTGCTGATGCGAGAGGCAAAGAAGAAGAAGCTGCCGACAAGAACCAGCACCGGAATCGTGCCCTGGATGATCGCGATGTTGATCGCTGTCGTGTGATGGGCGGCCGCGTAGAAGAGGGCGTTGAAGCCGGTGAATCCGAGCGTGCCCATGAGCACGATGGACTTCCACGAGGGCAGCAGGCTGCGCCAGTGCTCGGCGATGGGCTGGCGCGAGGTGAGGCCCAGCGCAACGCAGCAGACACCCCAGCGCGAGAAAGTCAGCATCATCGGCGATACCTCGCCGACCGCCAGGCGGGCCGCGACCGCGTTCGCGCCCCAGACCAGTGTCGTGAACACCAGCAGCAGATAGGCCTGGCTGGCGGGTCGCGGAATGACGGAGTCGAAGAAGCTGGAAAGAGAACCTGTACGCATCGCCTGGCGAGGGTAACAGCCCTCGCGGCCCGGCGTGGAAAGGCCGGCACAAGCCATGGCGCCCGAGGGCGAATGACATAATCATTCAAGCTTCCCTCTGCCCTGTATGACCTTGAAACTCGCCATCGCGCAACTGAATTTCGTGGTCGGTGACCTCGCCGGCAATGCGCGAAGGATCATCGACGCGGCCCGTGATGCCTACGCGCAGGGTGCGCGGCTGCTGCTCACGCCCGAACTCTCGATCTGCGGCTACGCGGCCGAGGACCTGTTTCTTCGGCCCGCCTTCGTGGCGGCCTGCGATGAGGCGGTCCTTTCGGTGGCCCGGGAGCTCGCGGATCTCTCGGGCATGGTCGTCGTGGTCGGGCATCCCACCGGAGGCAGCCTGCGCAGCAGGTCGGTCGCGGTCCAGCTCCGGTACAACGCGGCGAGCGTGCTCGGCGAGGGGCGCATTCTTCAGACCTATGCGAAGCGCGAATTGCCCAACTACCAGGTGTTCGACGAGCGCCGCTACTTCACGCCCGGAGAGGGCGTCTGCGTGTTCGAGGCGGGCGGCGTCGCGGTCGGTCTACTGATCTGCGAGGACGCCTGGTTCGATGCGCCGGCGCAGCTCGCGAAAGAGGCCGGTGCCGAAGTGCTGGCGGTGATCAATGCCTCTCCTTACCACGTCGGCAAGGTGGGCGAGCGGGTGGCGCGCATGGCCGAAAGGGCCAAGGCCGTGAGCCTGCCGCTCGTCTATGCGCATCTGGTGGGCGGCCAGGACGAAGTGGTGTTCGATGGCGCCTCCTTCGCGCTGCAGGCGGACGGGACGGCAGCGCTGCGATCGGAGAGCTTCAAGGAGGAACTTGTCTTCGCGCAGCTCGAGCGCGCCGCTGGTGTCATCGGCTTCACGCATGACGAGCGCGCCTTGGCCGTTCCTCGCGTAGACGAGGCTCAACTGTGGGACGCACTGGTCCTGGGGGTGCGCGACTACATCGGGAAGAACGGCTTTCCGGAGGCCATCCTGGGGCTTTCCGGAGGCATCGACTCGGCGCTGGTGCTGGCCATCGCGGTCGACGCATTGGGCCGCGACAAGGTTCGCGCGGTGATGATGCCTTCGCCTTACACGGCGGACATCAGCTGGATCGATGCGCGGGAGATGGCCAGGCGGCTCGGCGTGCGCTACGACGAGATCTCGATCAAACCCACCTTTGAGGCGTTCCTGGGCGCGCTGGCCGGGGACTTCAAGGGACTGCCGGAGGACACCACTGAGGAAAACCTCCAGGCCAGAATCCGCGGCACGCTGCTGATGGCACTGTCCAACAAGCTCGGTTCGATCGTGCTGACCACCGGCAACAAGAGTGAAATGGCCACCGGCTATTGCACGCTCTACGGGGATATGGCGGGCGGTTTCGCGGTCATCAAGGATCTCCTGAAGACCACGGTTTTCGCATTGGCGCGATGGCGCAACGCGCACGACCCCTACGGCACCGGCGCCGAGCCGATCCCAGAACGCATCATCACGCGCCCGCCAAGCGCCGAATTGCGGCCCGACCAGACCGATCAGGACAGTCTCCCGCCTTACGACGTCCTTGACGGAATCCTGTCACGCTACATGGAAGACGATGAAGGCATCGATGAGATCATTGCGGCGGGCTATGAGCGCGCCGTCGTCGAGCGTGTGGCTCGGCTGATCAAGATCAACGAGTACAAGAGGCGCCAGGCGCCAGTGGGCATCAGGGTGACCCACCGCAGCTTTGGCAAGGATTGGCGCTACCCTATCACCAGCAAATTCAACGAAACCGCCGGAAGAAAGACCGTATGAAGCAAATCACTGCCATCCTCAAACCGTTCAAGCTCGAAGACGTGCGCGAGGCCTTGGCCGAGGTGGGCGTCACCGGCCTCACCGTGACCGAAGTCAAGGGCTTCGGCAGGCAGAAGGGGCACACCGAACTCTACCGTGGGGCTGAGTACGTGGTCGACTTTCTGCCGAAGATGCGTGTAGAAGTGGTGGTCAACGAGGCCGATGTCGAGCGCTGTGTCGATGCGATCGTAGGCGCGGCGCGCACGGGGAAGATCGGCGACGGCAAGATCTTCGTCACGAATGTCGAGCGTGTCGTGCGCATCCGCACAGGCGAAGAGAACGAGCAGGCTGTCTAGTCGGGCCTGGCCGCCGCGTGCGGCGGACTTCGCGGAGAATGGTCGGCCGCTGCCTAGAGGACCTCGGCGAGCTTGTCGCCTCCGGGGTGGTGGCGCGCCTCTTCGACGAGTGTTTCGAGCAGTATGGGTGCATCGACGCCCGTGCGCACCAATGCCATCTGCCACTCGCCCATGAAGCCTTCACGCACGCTGTGCGCCAGGAAGGCGAGCATGGCGTCGTAGTAGCCGGCCGCGTTCAGGATGCCCACCGGCTTGTCGTGGTACCCGAGCTGGCGCCAGGTCCAGATTTCGAACAGTTCCTCGAAGGTGCCTATGCCGCCGGGCAGGGCGATGAAGGCGTCGGCGCGTTCGCCCATCATCGCCTTGCGTTCGTGCATGGTGTCGACGATGTGGAGTTCATCGCTCAGTTTGTTGGCGAGTTCCTTGTCGACCAAGGCCTTGGGGATCACGCCGACGACGCGGCCACCTGCCATGCGGGTCGCTTCGGCGACGGTGCCCATCAGACCGGTGCGGCCGCCGCCGTAGACCAATTGGCCGCCTCGTTCGCCGATCCAACGGCCGACCGCCTGCGCGATGGCCATGAACTCCGGGCGCTCGCCAGGTCGCGAGCCGCAATAAACACAAATGGAAAAAGAAGGAGTCATACCGCCATCATGCCGCGACCCGGTTGCCCCTAGACGAGGAATCGCTGCCACAGGGCCGCCGCCCAGACGGTCCCGCACAGGAGAATGGAAAGCAACACGGCAGCGCTGCCCATGTCCTTGGCGTTCTTCGAGAACGAATGCCACTCCGGACCGACACGGTCGATGGCGGCCTCGATACCGCTATTGAGCAGTTCCACGACCAGCACCAGGACCACTGTTGCCCCAAGCAGCGCCACCTCGACCCAACTGCGACCGACCCAGAAGGCTGCTGGCAGCATCACGATCGCGCATGCGACTTCCTGGCGGAACGCCGCTTCGCCCCATCCCGCACGGAATCCATCGAGGGAAATGAGCGCCGCATGCCAGACACGGCTCAAGCCCCGCCGCGATTTCTGCGGGTTGACCGAATCGTCTGAGTTCATCTGCGGCTGAGCGGCTTGGAGGGGATGAGGCGCGTACCCGCCCAGGCGTCGTGCCAGAACTGGCGCTCGGGCTGAAATCGCGCGAGCAACGCCCAGATGAGCACCCAGCCGAACACCAACAGTGCGACCTCCCCACCCCCGAGGTGGAAAGGCTGCACGGCGGCGAGCGGCGGCAGGAACCAGACCCAGCTCAACAAGTAACGAAGCAGGGCGCGGCCCTGCGTCAGGGGACGACCAAGGCGGTCGACGATCCGGATGCCCCAGGTCTTCATGGCGAGGGTCTGGCCCTTGGACCAGAACCAGACGAAGTAGACGCCGAAGACGACGAACAGGAAAGCTTGCAGCAGGTGCCGGCGCGAATCCATTGCATCACGCATCTGACCCAGGGTGCTGAACAGCCAGCCGGCGACGAACACGACGGCAAAAAGGAGCATGCCTTCGTAGAGCCAGCAAGCCATCCGGCGCCAAAGTCCGGGGGCGCTCAGTTGGGAAGAGGCATTCAGGAAGTCGGCGTGGGGCGCGTCAGTGGCCGGGCGGGGGCCGGACTGTCCGGCGCTATCGGGGGAACTGGGAGCCATCAACACCTTGAATCAGGGCGCGCGAAATCAGGGCGCGGAAGAGGGTTGCTCAGTGACGCGCACTGGCGGTATCGCAGGCGCCGGCGTTTCGGCCGGCGCTGGTGTCTGCGAAAGCGTCGACAGCGCCGGCACCTGGGCTTCGGGGCTCACGGGGGCCCCGCCGGAGGGGATGGGCGCGGCAGCGGGAGCCGGAGCGAAAAGCAAGGGGCGCGCCGGCGAGGATGGCGCGAGCTGAATGCGTGCCGTGTGCTGTCCGTCCGCCGATACTGGCGGCACAGGGGCAAGCTTCTGGGCGGGCACGGGCCTGATCGTTGGCGCGGCGCCGTGCGGCCGAGGCGCCGCGCGGGCCGCCAGCCTGCCTTTTTCTTCTTCGCTGAGAGCCTGATAAGCCTCCCATTTGGCCTTTCGCTCGTCGATCGGGACGTCCTTGACCTCCGCGAAATTGAGTCGCGCCTGCGCGCGCTGCTGGTTGGTCAGGGCGGCCCACTCCGTCATGCGGCTATGGAGTATCTCCTGGTCTGCGGCGGGCATCTTGGCGTAGTTGCGCGACAGGGCCAACCACTTGCGCTTGTGCGGCTCGCTCAAACTGTCCCAATGCGACGCCAGCGGATGCAAGGCGCGCTGCTGGCGAGCCGTGAGGTCGCGCCACAGCGGCTTGGAGAGCGTCTGCCTTGCGGGAGCGGGTGCGGCCTGCATCACCGCGTCGCCCGGTTGAGCCTTGGCTGACGATCCGGCGAAACCCAGGGCTGCGACCACGAGACTGGTGCCAGCCCACACGACCGCTGCCCAGGAACGCACACGCCACCGGCTGAGCGTCTTCGCACGGGCGAGGGAAGGTTGAGGCATGCGTTGTCCGGGGATCAGTGTTCGGCTTCGGCGCTGGTTTTCAGGAACTGGGCAAAGCCGGGGTCCGTATAGGCGGCCGGGGGCAGGTCGTCCGTCAGCAGGGCCGAATCGACCTCCGCCAGTTCGTTGGTCCGGCTGTCATCCTGCATCACGCTGATGGCCACGAGGCCCGCGACGAGCGCAACCAGCGGCACGACCGAGCCGATGCGCGTCCACCAGCCGGCACCGAGCGCGGCCGAACTTCCGCTCGACACGATGGCGGGCGCTGCCTGCATCTGTCGCACGAACCTGCGTCGCTCGATGGCCTGCATCCGCGACACGCGCAGACGCTCGCTGATTTCGTGCGGCAGATCGAGGTTGCCAGCCGAAAGCCGGCTAGCGACTCTGCGGCCGAATTGTTCTTCAAGCGCGGCGGAGGAGGCGGAGATTGTTGTATTCATAGCGAAATTCCCTTGGCTTTGAGTGCTTTGCTCAGAGCATGCACGGCACGCGAACAGTGGGTTTTGACGCTCCCTTCGGAGCAGCCCATGGCCGCAGCAGTCTCGGCGACGTCCATTTCCTCCCAGTAACGCATCAGAAAGGCCTCACGTTGACGACCCGGCAGTGCGGCGATTTGTTCCTCGATCTCGCGAAAAATCTGGCCGCGGCGCGTCGTATCCTCGGCGCTCTCGGTTTCGCGGGTGTCCGTTGGGAGGGCGAAGTGCTCGAGGAGGTCGAAATCTCCGTCGTCGTCCACCGTCTCGAAATCGCTGAGGTTCGAGAACAACGCCCGGCGGGTCTTCTGGCGCCTGAACCAGTCGAGCGTGCAATTCGAGAGGATGCGCTGGAAGAGCATCGGCAACTCGTTGGCCGGCTTGTCGCCATAGTGCTCCGCGAGCTTCATCATGCTGTCCTGCACGATGTCGAGCGCCGCCTCGTCGTCCCGCACATGGTAGACCGAGCGCTTGAAGGCGCGCCGCTCGACGCTTTTCAGGAAATCGGAAAGTTCTTGTTCAGTGGCCAAGCGAATCCGGCGCAGGAGAGGCGCCGCGTGGGGATGTGTCTCAAGGACATTGGATGGTTTTTTGCCGCCGGGAATTATGCCTGCCAGCGAAAGCCAGGGCGCCGCGCTGGCCAGTCGCCGTATTTCCGGTGTCATAATTCGGCCTGCAAGTCAAAAGGCAAACGGGTCAAGGTCCGGCGGTATCACTCATCCGCCCATGGCTTTGGCCTCAAGTTCTGACGCGGCTTCACAAGAGCTGGCGAAAGGGCACCCAAGGTTTTTCGTTCCCGAAAAAACGCAAAGGTTGATCATGGAAATCTCAAAGGCGGAACTCTCCTCCGCGGCAGCCGCATCCTCAGGAATGGGCACTCAGGTTCAAGAACTCATGGGCGCCGAGGTGCTGGTCAAGGCACTGCAGGCCGAAGGCGTCAAGTACGTCTGGGGCTATCCCGGTGGCGCGGTTCTCTACATCTACGACGCGTTCTACAAGCAGGACACCATCCAGCATGTGCTGGTTCGCCACGAGCAGGCCGCCGTGCATGCTGCCGACGGATACGCCCGCGCGACCGGCGATGTCGGCGTGGCGCTCGTGACCTCGGGGCCAGGGCTCACCAATGCGGTCACAGGCATCGCGACCGCCTACATGGACAGCATCCCGATGGTGATTATCTCGGGCCAGGTGCCGACGGCGGCAATCGGGCTTGATGCGTTCCAGGAATGCGACACCGTCGGCATCACGCGCCCGATCGTCAAGCACAACTTCCTCGTCAAGGATCCGAAGGATCTGGCGATGACCATGAAGAAGGCCTTTCACATCGCGCGCACCGGCCGTCCAGGCCCCGTGGTGGTGGATGTGCCGAAGGACGTTTCGTTCAAGAGGACTCCGTACAGCGGCTATCCCGACAAGGTCGAGATGCGCTCTTACAACCCGGTGCGCAAGGGCCACGGCGGGCAAATCCGCAAGGCGCTGCAGCTTCTGCTGACGGCCAAGCGGCCTTACATCTACACCGGTGGCGGCGTGCTGCTGAGCAACGCGACGGCTGAACTGCGCACGCTGGTCGATATGCTCGGCTACCCGGTCACCAACACGCTGATGGGCCTGGGCGCCTATCCCGCCAGCGATCGCAAGTTTCTCGGCATGCTGGGCATGCACGGCACCATCGAGGCCAACTACGCGATGCAAAACTGCGACGTGTTGCTGGGCGTGGGTGCGCGCTTCGATGATCGTGTGATCGGCAACCCGAAGCACTTTGCGCAGAACGAACGCAAGATCATCCATATCGACATCGATCCTTCGAGCATCTCGAAGCGGGTGAAGGTCGACATTCCGATCGTCGGGGACGTGAAGGAAGTGCTGGGCGAACTGATCTCGATGATCAGGGAAAGCAGCAACCGGCCAGACCCGGCAGCCCTCGGCGGCTGGTGGGAATCGATCGAAGCATGGCGCAGCAAGGACTGCCTCAAGTACGACCGCGGCAACAAGGATGTGATCAAGCCGCAGCACGTCGTCGAGACGCTGTGGAACATGACCAAGGATACCGACACGTACATCACGTCGGACGTCGGCCAGCACCAGATGTGGGCGGCCCAGTACTACCGCTTCGATGAGCCGCGTCGATGGATCAATTCCGGCGGCCTGGGGACCATGGGCGTGGGCATTCCTTATGCAATGGGTGTCAAGCTCGCGAAGCCCGAGTCGGAGGTTTTCTGCATCACGGGCGAGGGCTCGGTGCAGATGTGCATCCAGGAGCTTTCCACCTGCCTGCAATACAACACGCCGATCAAGATCTGCTCGCTCAACAATCGCTACCTGGGCATGGTGCGGCAGTGGCAGGAGATCGAGTATTCAGGTCGCTACAGCCACAGTTACATGGACGCGTTGCCCAATTTCGTGAAGCTCGCCGAAGCCTATGGCCACGTCGGTATGCTGATCGAACGGCCACAGGACGTCGAGCCCGCGCTGCGCGAGGCGCGCAAGCTCAAGGACCGCACGGTCTTCATGGATTTCCGCACGGACCCCACCGAGAACGTGTTCCCGATGGTCAAGGCGGGCCATGGCATCACCGAGATGATTCTGGGTTCCGAAGATCTTTAATCCACCCACCCCATAGCTCCTGGTCCATAGGACCAGGGTTTCGACTCTCCAACTTCGACGAATCTATTGCCCGCCGAGCCCGCGCATTACCGTGCGCGGGGGAGGGCGGCGAAAAGAGGAGTCCGATCGACATGAAACACATCATTGCCGTGCTGCTCGAAAACGAGCCCGGTGCACTCTCGCGCGTGGTGGGCCTGTTTTCGGCTCGCGGCTACAACATCGAATCGCTGACCGTGGCGCCCACGGAGGACGCAAGCCTGTCGCGGATGACCATCGTCACCGCGGGCTCCGACGATGTGATCGAACAGATCACCAAGCACCTGAACCGCCTGATCGAGGTCGTCAAGGTCGTCGACCTGACGGAGGGCTCCTACACCGAGCGCGAACTCATGATGGTGAAGGTGCGTGCGGTCGGCAAGGAGCGCGAGGAAATGATGCGCATGGCCGAAATCTTCCGCGG
This sequence comes from Variovorax sp. 01T432, assembly GCF_056398605.1. NCBI lineage: Bacteria > Pseudomonadati > Pseudomonadota > Betaproteobacteria > Burkholderiales > Comamonadaceae > Variovorax > Variovorax sp. 01T432. Next base: position 18,572 of record NZ_JBFTPS010000018.1, on the reverse strand, counting down.
CCGCATCATCGACGTGACCGACAAGAGCTACACGATCGAGCTCACTGGCGACCACGGAAAGAACGATGCCTTTCTCGAGGCCATCGACCGAGGTGCGATTCTCGAAACCGTTCGCACCGGAGCCAGCGGCATCGGCCGCGGCGAGCGCATCCTGCGCGTTTGAACAAGCAGCAGTTCCACATCCACCGAATCAACGAAGGAGTAATCATGAAGGTCTATTACGACAAGGACGCCGATCTGAGCCTCATCAAGGGCAAGACGGTCGCCATCATCGGCTACGGCAGCCAGGGCCACGCGCACGCGCAGAACCTGAACGACAGTGGCGTGAAGGTCGTCGTCGGGCTGCGCAAGGGCGGTGCCTCGTGGCCCAAAGTCGAGAAGGCCGGGCTCAAGGTCGCTGAAGTCGCCGACGCCGTGAAGTCGGCCGATGTGGTCATGATCCTGCTGCCCGACGAGCAGATCGCCAACGTCTACAAGAACGACGTCGCCCCGAACATCAAGCAAGGCGCTTCGCTCGTGTTCGCGCATGGCTTCAACGTGCACTACGGCTTCGTCCAGCCGCGCGCCGACCTCGATGTGTGGATGGTCGCTCCCAAGGCTCCTGGCCACACCGTGCGCAGCACCTACGCCCAGGGCGGCGGGGTGCCTCATCTGATTGCCGTGCACGCCGACAAGAGCGGCAAGGCGCGCGACCTCGCGCTCTCCTACGCCACGGCCAATGGCGGCGGCAAGGCCGGCATCATCGAGACCAACTTCCGCGAAGAGACTGAGACCGACCTGTTCGGGGAACAGGCCGTGCTGTGCGGCGGCACCGTCGAGCTGATCAAGGCCGGCTTCGAGACGCTGGTCGAAGCCGGATATGCGCCGGAGATGGCCTATTTCGAATGCCTGCACGAACTGAAGCTGATCGTCGACCTGATCTATGAAGGCGGCATCGCCAACATGAACTACTCGATCTCGAACAACGCCGAGTACGGCGAGTACGTGACCGGCCCGCGCATCGTGACCGATGAGACCAAGAAGGTCATGAAGCAGGTCCTCAAGGACATCCAGACCGGCGAATACGCCAAGAGCTTCGTTCTCGAAAACGCGGCCGGCGCGCCCACGCTGATCAGCCGCCGCCGTCTGAACTCCGAGCACCAGATCGAAGTCGTCGGCGAGAAGCTGCGGGCGATGATGCCCTGGATCAAGAAGAACAAGCTGGTCGACCAGACCCGCAACTGATCGGACTCGCTCCGACCTGCCAGGGCCACCTTCCGGTGGCCCTTTTCTTTCATGGGGCGCCCGTGGCGCCTGAACTACACTGCGACCGATGCGATCGACACCCAGTTCTGCAATGAATCCGACAGCCGCTTGCGCCCGATCCGTGCGCGCCGGAGGCCGTTGTCATGCATGACGACACGCTCCCTGACGATGTCACGCCGCGCAAGCGGCGAAAGGGCATCTATATCCTGCCCAACCTGTTCACCCTGGCGGCGTTGTTCGGAGGCTTCTATTCGGTCGTGATGGCCATGAATGCGCGCTTCGACCTCGCGGCGCTCGGCGTGTTCGCCGCCATGATCCTCGACAGTCTCGACGGCCGCGTCGCTCGCATGACCAACACGCAAAGCGCGTTCGGCGAGCAGATGGATTCGCTCTCCGACATGGTGTCCTTCGGCGCCGCGCCCGCGTTGATTGCCTACGAGTGGTCGCTCAAGGGTCTCGGCCGCTGGGGCTGGATCGCCGCCTTCGTCTATTGCGCGTGTGCGGCACTTCGGCTTGCGCGCTTCAATGTCAATACCGGCGTCGTCGACAAGCGCTGGTTCCAGGGGCTGCCCTCGCCGGCGGCGGCTGCGCTGGTGGCTGGCTTCATCTGGCTCATGACGGAGTGGGGCAAGCGTGGCGGCGAGGTGCTTTACCTTTCCTGGTATCAGATCACGTGGATCACGTTCGCATTCACGCTCTATGCGGGCCTTGCGATGGTGACCAACGCGCCGTTCTACAGCTTCAAGGACGTTCAGATGAAGAAGAGCGTGCCGTTCGCGGTCATCGTGCTGATCGCGCTCGGGATCGCCGTCATCAACATCCATCCGCCGACGGTGCTGTTCGGGGTGTTCGTCGCCTATGGGTTGAGCGGATTCGTGGTCTATGGCTGGCGCAAGGCCAAGGGTCAGCAGGTCAGCGTCATCAGCATCTCGACCGACGAGCCCGACGAACGTGGCCTGCACAAGTGATGCGCCCTGTGCTACATTCACCGCTCCCATGAACAAGATTTCGCTGGCCCTACTACTGATCCCCTTCGGGCGGAGACGGTAGCGCACGCGCAGATCCCTCACCACGGCCCGTTCGCACCAGCAACGGGCCGTTTTGTTTGGGGTTGCTGGTTGATCCAACCACAGCGAGAAATTCAAATGTTGAAGCAACCCGACCGCAAGTACCGTGCCTTCGCACCGATCGGCCTCAAGGACCGCACCTGGCCCGATGCCGTGCTGAACCGGGCTCCGATCTGGCTGTCTACCGACCTGCGCGACGGTAACCAGGCGCTGGTGGAGCCCATGGACATTGCTCGCAAGATGCGCATGTTCGAGACGCTGGTGGCGATTGGCTTCAAGGAAATCGAGGTCGGCTTTCCATCCGCTTCCCAGGTCGAGTTCGACTTCGTGCGCAAGCTGATCGAGGAAGACCGTATCCCGGACGACGTGACGATCCAGGTGCTCACGCAGGCGCGAGATCATCTCATCGAGCGCACCTTCGAGGCCCTGCAGGGCGTGCCACGCGCCATCGTGCATCTGTACAACGCCGTGGCGCCCATCATGCGGCGTGTCGTGCTCGGCATGGACGAAGATCAGATCGTCGAACTCGCAACCACGCATGCGCGCATGTTCAATGCGTGCGCGGCCAAGCAGCCGGATACACAGTGGAGCTTCCAGTATTCGCCCGAGATGTTCTCCGGCACGGACCTCGCCTTCTCCAAGCGCGTGGTGGATGCGGTCACTGCCGTATGGGCGCCCACGCCCGCGCGCAAGTGCATCATCAACCTGCCTTCGACGGTCGAGCATTCAACGCCCAACATCTTCGCTGACATGATCGAGTGGATGCATCGCCACCTGGACCGGCGAGACGCGATCGTGCTGTCTGTGCACCCGCACAACGATCGCGGCACGGGCACGGCAGCCGGCGAGTTCGCATTGATGGCGGGCGCTGATCGTATCGAAGGATGCCTGTTCGGCAACGGCGAGCGCACCGGCAACCTCGACCTCGTCAACGTGGCGCTCAATCTCTATACGCAAGGCGTTTCGCCCGGGCTCGACTTCTCGAACATCGACGAAATCCGCGCCACCGTCGAGCACTGCAACCAGTTGCCTGTGCATCCGCGACATCCCTATGCGGGCGATCTGGTCTACACCTCTTTTTCCGGCTCGCACCAGGATGCGATCAAGAAGGCCTTTGCGGCGCGCAAGGATGATGAGATCTGGGACATGCCCTACCTGCCGATCGATCCGAAGGATGTCGGCCGCAGCTACGAGGCGGTGATCCGTGTCAACAGCCAGTCGGGCAAGGGCGGCATCGCCTATCTGCTGGAAAGCGAATATGGGCTCGAATTGCCGCGGCGCCTGCAGATGGAATTCAGCCAGGCCGTGCAGCGCGTGATGGATGTCGCCGGCAAGGAACTCACGGCGGCTGATCTCTGGCAATTGTTCGAGCGCGAATACCGAATCAATGACGATGCGGGGCCTCAACACCGGGTGCTCGAAGAGCAGGGCGAGGGCGCCGGCGCAACGGTGGTGTTGCGCGCTGATCTGCCCTGGGAAGGTGAGATGCGAAAGATCGAAGGGCGCGGCAATGGGCCCATCGATGCGTTCATTCATGCGTTGGGCGAGGCCACCGGGCACTCGATTCGAGTGATCGACTATCACCAGCATGCGATCGGTGCGGGCGCCGACGCACAGGCCGTGGCCTACCTCGAACTTCGGGTCGACGAAACGACGACCCTGTTCGGGGTCGGCAGGGACGCCAACATCATTTCCGCGTCGCTCAAGGCCATCGTCTCCGGTCTGCAGCGGGCCAGGGCGAAGGGCGCGCGCAGCGCACAATTCGTGGTTCAGCCCGCCTGAAGCAATAGCCGAAACGTCAGCGCAGGGGCAACCGCAAACCAAGGACAAGGAGATCCACGATGGCCGACAAACTGATCATTTTTGACACCACCTTGCGCGACGGCGAGCAATCGCCGGGCGCCTCGATGACCAAGGACGAGAAGCTGCGCATCGCACGCCAGCTCGAGCGCCTGCGGGTCGACGTCATCGAAGCCGGCTTTCCCGCCAGTTCCAACGGCGATTTCGAGGCTGTGAAACTGATCGCGAACGCCATCAAGGATTCGACAATCTGTGGGCTATCGCGCGCCAATGACCGGGATATCTCCCGAGCTGCGGAGGCGCTCAAGGGGGCGGCCAGCGGGCGCATTCACACCTTCATTGCCACCTCGCCCCTGCACATGGAAAAGAAACTCCGCATGACGCCGGACGAGGTATTCGAGCAGGCGAAGCTTGCAGTGCGTTTCGCGCGCAACCTGGTGGGTGATGTGGAATTCAGTCCGGAAGACGGCTACCGCAGCGACGTCGATTTTCTGTGCCGCGTGCTGGAAGCGGTCATCAAGGAGGGCGCGACCACGATCAACGTCCCCGATACCGTCGGCTACGCGGTTCCGGAGCTGTACGGCAATTTCATCAAGACGCTGCGCGAGCGAATCCCGAACAGCGACAAGGCGATCTGGTCGGTCCATTGCCACAATGACCTCGGCATGGCGGTCGCCAATTCGCTGGCCGGCGTCAAGATCGGAGGCGCGCGGCAGGTCGAATGCACCATCAATGGTCTAGGCGAACGCGCCGGGAATTGCTCCCTCGAAGAGATCGTGATGGCGGTGAAGACCCGCAAGGACTACTTCGGCCTTGATCTCGGAATCGATACGAAGCACATCGTGGCGGCCAGCCGCATGGTCAGCCAGACCACCGGTTTCGTGGTGCAACCCAACAAGGCGGTCGTCGGCGCCAACGCCTTCGCCCATGCCTCGGGCATCCATCAGGACGGCGTGCTCAAGGCGCGCGACACTTACGAAATCATGCGTGCCGAAGACGTTGGCTGGAGTGCGAACAAGATCGTGCTCGGCAAGCTGAGCGGACGCAACGCCTTCAAACAAAGGTTGCAGGAGCTGGGCGTGACCATGGAGAGCGAGGCCGACATCAACACGGCGTTCACACACTTCAAGGAACTGGCCGATCGGAAAAGTGAAATATTTGATGAAGACATCCTTGCGCTTGTAAGCGCCGAAGAGATGTCACACGTTGCTGAACAGTTCGGATTTGTATCCTTGTCGCAGCACAGCGAAACAGGCGAGCGGCCGCAGGCTCGAATCGTCTTCACCGTGAGTGGCAAGGAAGTCACCAGCGAATCCGATGGCAACGGTCCGGTCGATGCATCGCTGAAGGCCATCGAGGCTCATGTCAGGAGTGGCGCCGAGATGGTGCTCTACTCGGTGAATGCGATCAGCGGGTCGACGGAAAGCCAGGGAGAAGTGACGGTGCGGTTACAGAATGCGGGCCGGGTCGTCAACGGCGTCGGGGCGGATCCCGACATCGTGGTGGCTTCTGCCAAGGCTTATTTGAGTGCGCTCAACAAGTTACAGAGCCAAGCTGAGAGAGTGGCGGCACAAGGTTAGTTGTTGCTGGATCCTTGTTTTCGAAATGAAGAAGAGGATGCAAGTAACTGATATTGCGTGTCTTTTTTGATTTCGATAAACTGCGGTTTCCTTTTGTCACCGCTGGAGAGTTTTTAGATGCCCGAAGCCCGTTTCCACCGAGTTTCAAGCCAGCGGTTTCTTCCCGCCCTTCGTCTGGTCGCCGTCGCTCTCTGCGCGACGGCGTTCTTGCTGCCTGCGGCTAACGCTGCAAAGAAGACGCCGGCGAGCAAGAAAGCGGCGACCGTTGTCGTGGACAGCAAGCACAGGGCGGCGCACCGAAGCACAAGCTCCAAGCGCAGCGCCAAGGCCGACAGGGAAGAGCGCGTGGTGAGCGGCGGCAGCAATGTGGTGGCCTCGATCCGCAAGAGGGGCGGCAAGACTGTAGTGGCCGTACAACGCCGCTCGGTGGTGCGCGTGGCTGAACCCGCTCGACTGTCCTATGGACAACTGGCCGGTCTCCACAGCACGGAAGATGCGCTCGACCTGAAGTCCAGCGTCGCCTTGGTGATTGACCAGGATACGCGCGAAGTGTTGTTCAGCAAGAACGACCATGCCGTGCTTCCCATCGCATCGTTGACCAAGCTCATGACGGGTCTGCTTGTGAGCGAAGCCCATCTTCCCTCCGACGAGTTGATCACCATCAGCCAGGACGATGTCGACACCGAAAAGCGCAGCGGCTCCCGCCTGAGCGTCGGCACGACGTTGTCTCGCGGCGAGCTTCTCCACCTCGCATTGATGTCGAGCGAGAACCGTGCCGCGCATGCGCTCGGGCGGACCTATCCCGGCGGCCTGGCCACCTTTGTGAGCATGATGAACGCCAAGGCCAAGATGCTCGGCATGAAGGACACACGCTACGTGGAGCCGACCGGCCTGTCGAGCCGCAATCAGTCGAGCGCGCAGGATTTGGCATTGCTCGTCAATGCGGCCTATGCAGATGCCACAGTGCGCGAGCTGTCCACCTCGCCGGAGCATCAAGTGGAGGTGGGTAACCGCGTCTTGCAGTTCAACACCACGAACCGTCTGGTCAAGAACCCTGATTGGGACATCGGCGTGCAGAAGACGGGCTATATCACCGAGGCGGGTCAGTGCCTGGTGATGCAGACCAAGATCGCCGGCCGCAAATTGATCATGGTGTTTCTTGACTCCGCCGGCAAGCTCAGTCGCATCGGCGATGCCGAGCGTGTGCGGCGCTGGGTCGAGGCGACGCAGAACCACTTGACGAATCCCGCGGCTCCTGCTGCCGCATCTCAGAACGTTGCCGCGCACGTCGCGGGCTAACGACCCCTTGGCTTTTCGTGGCGCCTGAGTGGCGCCGCACCTGAAGACTGGAACTCAGGCGGGAGCCTGCGTCCCAGTCTTGAAGCCCAGGGCGCTCGAGATTTCATTGGCCGTCGCCTGCAGTTTCGGCAGCCAGCCGTCGTCGAGCCGATCCGCTGGGGCCGAAATCGACAGCCCCGCGATCAGCTTTCCCTGATCGTCGTAGATGCCGGCGGCCATGCAGCGCACGCCGAGTTCCAACTCTTCGTTGTCGCGCGCAATACCGTACTGCCGCGCCTTGGATAACTCGCGTTCGAGCGCAGGCAGTTGCGTGATGCTGTTGCGGGTGTGTCCGGCCAAGCCGGTCCGTGTGGCGTAGCTGCGCACGCGTTGCGGCTCGTCGACTGCCAGGAACAGCTTGCCGGTCGACGTGAGATGCAGCGGCGCCCGCCCTCCAATGGCGCGCACCACCTGCATGCCCGAGCGCTCGCTGTAGGCACGCTCGATGTAGACGATCTCGTCTCCCTGGCGCATGCTGAGATTGACCGGCTGCTGCGTAAGTTTGTGAAGTTCGCGCATCGGCGTCATCGCGGCGTCGCGCACGTTGAGCCGTCCCTTGACCAGGTTGCCCAATTCCAGGAGTCGCATTCCGAGCCTGTAGCTGCCAGCTTCCGGGCGGTCGACGAAGCGGCCGACCGCCAGGTCATTCAGGATGCGGTGTGTGGTGGAAGGATGCAGCCCCGTCTTCTCGCTGATCTCCTTGAGGGAGATCGCTTCCTCCCGGGACGCCAGCACGTCGATGAGCGAGAACATTCGCTCAATGACCTGGATGACAGGCGTGGCAGGAACGTCGGAGTGGGGTTTTCTCATGTGCAACACGGTAAGGACCGGTCGCCATTTTACTTGGTGAAATCATCCGGCGCTTGCCAGCGCCCGTCTTTGAGCAGTTCATGTGGCTCATAGAGGGCCTTGTAGTTCATCTTTGAACTGCCCTCGATCCAGTAGCCGAGGTACACATGGGCGAGTTGCAGCTTTCGCGCCTGTTCGATCTGCCAGAGCACACTGTAATTACCGTAGCTTGTGCCTGGCTCCGGCTCGTAGAAGGTATACACCGCCGAGAGCCCATCATTCAGGACATCGAGAATCGACACCATCTTGAGCACGCCGGCGCTGCCGTCAGGCTGGGTTTCCCGGAACTCGACGAGCCGCGAATTGACCCGGCTCTGGAGCAGGAACTGGGTGTACTGGTCGATGCTGTCATGATCCATCCCGCCACCCGAATGCCGGCCGTTCTGGTAGCGCAGATACAGCTGGTAGTGCTCGGGCACGAAGCAGAGTTTCAACACGCGTGCCTGCAGGTTGGCGTGACGTGCCTTGGCTCGGCGCTGGCTGCGTTTGGGGCGGAAATCGTTCACCAGCACGCGCAGCGGGATGCAGGCATTGCAGCCGTCGCAATAGGGCCGGTAGGTGAACATGCCACTGCGCCTGAACCCGCTCAACACGAGATCCGAGTACGCGTCGTTGTGGATCAGGTGGCTCGGCGTGGCAACCTGGGAGCGCGCCTGCCTGTCCGGCAGATAGCTGCACGGGTAGGGTGCCGTCGCGTAGAACTGCAGTGTGTGAAGTGGGAGATCCTTGAGGTGCGTCACGTCGTGAAGGTGGGTCGCGCTGACAGGAGTTCATTCCAGTATACGGGCTCGAACCGCCACGCAGGGCCCGTCTTGGCGCGCGCGTCGGCGACATGCGACAGAAACCGCTCGCGAGGGACTTCCCGAGCCCCGAAACTTGCGAGATGAGCCGTGTTCTGCTGGCAGTCGATCATCACGATGCCGTGTCGGCGGCAGAAGCACACCAGCGCGGCCAGGGCAATCTTGGAGGCGTCCGCCCGGCGCGTGAACATCGATTCGCCGAAGACCGCACGGCCGATCGCGACGCAATACAAGCCACCCGCGAGTTCGCCGTCGATCCAGGTCTCGACGCTGTGAGCATAGCCGGCACCGTGCAGCGCGATGTAGGCGCGCACCATTTCCGGCAGGATCCAGGTGCCCGACTGGCCGGGTCGAGGCGTCTGCGAGCAGGCGCCGATGACTGATTCGAAAGCATGGTCGATGCGGATTTCGCAGCCCGGCGCCGAGCGAAAATGATTGAGGGTCTTGCGCAGCGACCGATGAAGTCTGAACCGGTTCACCTCGAGCACCATGCGCGGGTCCGGGCTCCACCAGAGGATGGGCTGGCCCTCGCTGAACCAGGGAAAGATGCCATTGCCATAGGCCTGCAACAGGCTGGAGATGTCGAGCCCTCCGCCCGCCGCGAGCAGGCCGGGCACAGGGTCGGATTCGCCCCACGCCATCGCGGCGTCGGGCAAGGGGTCACCGGGGGCAAGCCAAGGCAGTTGCATGGGTGGATATATACATGGCTTTGGTCAGCCACGCGCCATCGCAAGCCTAAACTTCCTGAAGCCCATATAGTCGTTGCTGCAATCGCGAAAAACGCTCACGAAAAAGGACAGCGGTGATACCTGAAACGAACCCCATGCGCTTTGGCAGCGGCCAAGCCGTTCGCCGGCTCGAAGACGAAAGCCTGCTGGCCGGTGCCGGGCGATATACCGACGACGTCACGCTACCGGGTCAGACTTACCTGAGCTTCGTGCGTTCCCCGTACCCCCATGCGCGAGTCGTGTCGATCGACACCCAGTCGGCCGCTGCCATGCCTGGCGTGCTGCGGATCATCACAGGCGCGGATCTGGACCGGGCCGGCGTCAAGCCCATGCCGGGCGCCGCAGCCTTCAAGCGCGCCGACGGCTCCGATTGCGCGACGCCTCCCCGGCGCGTTCTGGCCCTCGATCGGGTCCGCTTCGTCGGCGAGCCGGTCGCTGTCGTGGTCGCGGAGACGGCTGGACAAGCGCGCGATGCCGCCGAGGCGGTGATGGTGGATTACGAAGAGCTTCCGATGGTGGTGACCCTCGCCGGCGCGACCGTTGACGGCGCCCCTCTGGTCTGGGATGAGGCGACCGGCAACATCGCCGCCGAAATGCGCCATGGCAGCGTCGACGCGACGAGCGCGGCCTTTGCCAAGGCCGCCCACGTGGTCGCGCTCGATGTGGTCAACCAGCGAGTCGTCGCCCTGACGATCGAACCACGCACAGTGCTCGCTGATTTCGACACCGCGTCAGAACGGATCACGATCCGCATGAGCACGCAGATGCCTTCCGGCGTGCGTGGTTCGGTGTGCGACGCAATCGGCCTGCCCAAGGAGAGGGTGCGCGTCGTGGTCGGTGACGTCGGTGGCGGCTTCGGCATGAAGACCGGCGCCTATCCCGAAGACATCGCGGTGGCCTTCGCCGCTCTCGCAGTCCGCCGCCCCGTGAAGTGGGTGGCTGATCGCAGTGAGGAATTCGTCTCCACCGCGCACGGCCGCGACATCGAAGCGCGGGCTGAGATGGCGCTCGATGCTCAAGGCAAGATCCTCGCGCTGCGCATCAAGACCCTGGCCAATGTCGGCGCCTACGCCACCGGCACCGGCGTCGCCATCCAGTTGCTGATCGGCCCCTGGGTGCAGACCAGCGTCTATGACATCCAGACCATCGATTTCCATTTTCATGCGGTGCTGACCAACACCGCGCCCACCGGCGCCTATCGTGGCGCCGGCCGGCCCGAGGCCATCTATACGATCGAGCGCCTGATGGACGAGGCGGCGCGCCAGACCGGCATCGACCGCATCGAACTGCGGCGGCGCAATTTCATCCATCCGGACCAGATGCCGTACACGAACCCGATGAAGCAGACCTATGACACGGGCAAGTTCGAATCGGTGATGGACCAGGCGCTCGCGCTGGCTGACTGGGAAGGCTTTGACGCCCGCGCGGCCGAGTCGAAGCGGCGGGGCAGGATGCGAGGCCTCGGTATCGCCACCTTCCTGGAATGGACCGGCGGCAACGTGTTCGAGGAGCGCGTGACGGTATCGGTGCAGGCTGACGGCATCATCGAGGTGTTTTCCGCCGTGAACGCGATGGGACAGGGCATCGCGACCACCCTGGCGCAGCTCGCCGTCGACGCCTTCGGCGTGCCGATCGACAAGGTCCGCGTCGTGCTGGGTGACACCGACCGTGGGGACGGCTTCGGCAGCGCGGGCTCGCGCTCGCTGTTCACCGGCGGCTCGGCCGTCCGGATAGGTGCCGAGCGCACCATCGACAAGGCCAAGGCGCTTGCCGCGCAGGAACTCGAGGTTTCGGCCGCGGACGTCGAATACGCGGCCGGCGTCTTCAAGGTGGCGGGTACCGACCTGCAACTCGATCTGTTCACGCTCGCGGGTCGCCAGCCGGACCGGCAGATCTTCGTCGATTCCACCAGCACGGTGGCAGGCCCTACCTGGCCGAATGGCTGTCACATCACGGAGATCGAGATCGATCCGCCCACGGGCGAGGTGAGCGTTCTCGCCTACGCATCAGTCAACGATGTGGGAAGGGTGGTCAATCCGTTGATCGTGCGTGGCCAGCTCGAGGGCGGGGCGGTGCAGGGCATTGGTCAGGCGCTGTACGAACGCGTGGTCTATGACAGCGAAACCGGCCAGCCGCTGACCGGCAGCCTGATGGACTACGCCGCGCCGCGCGCGGACACGATCGCTTCGATGTTCCGCATGGAGATGGACGAGTCGACACCATGCAAGAACAATCCGCTGGGCGTGAAGGGCGTGGGCGAACTGGGCACCATCGGCGCGACGCCGGCCATCGTGAATGCCGTGGCCGATGCGCTCGCGCGCAATGGTCTTGGCGACCGGGCGCCACACCTGGACATGCCGCTGACGCCGGCGCGCGTCTGGCAGCTGATGCAGTCCGCGCCTTGAGGGCTGCGTGACTGCCTCTTCTCAGAAGTCCTCGAGCGGCAGGCCGACGTAGTTCTCTGCCAGCGAGGTCGAGGCGGCGCGGGAGTGCACCAGGTAGTCGAGCTCGGCTTCCTGGATCTTCTGCCCGAATTCGCCGGAATCCGGGAAGCGGTGCATCAGCGAGGTAAACCACCACGAGAAGCGTTCCGCCTTCCAGACCCGGCGCAGGCAGAGGTCCGAATAGCGGTTGAGCGCCAAGTCGCTGCGCTCGCCGTAGAAGTGTTCCAGCGCGCGTGACAGGTAGCCCACGTCCGCTGTCGCCAGGTTCAATCCCTTGGCACCCGTCGGCGGCACGATATGGGCCGCGTCGCCCGCGAGGAACAGGCTGCCGAATCTCATCGGCTCGGCCACGAAGCTGCGCAGCGGGGCAATGCTCTTTTCGAGCGAAGGGCCGGTCACGAGCCGCTCGCGCGCCTCAGGGTCCAGGCGCAGGCGGAGTTCGCTCCAGAAGGCCTCATCGCTCCAGTTCTCGACGCGCTGCTCGGTCGGCACCTGGACGTAATAGCGGCTGCGCGTGGCGCTGCGCATGCTGCACAGCGCGAAGCCGCGGGAGGTGTTGGCGTAGATCAGCTCGTGAGACACCGGCGGCACGTCGGCGAGCACGCCCAGCCAGCCGAAGGGGTAGACCTTCTCGTAGGTGTGCAGCGCGGCTTGCGGCACGCTGGCGCGGCTGACCCCGTGGTAGCCGTCGCAACCAGCGATGAAATCGCACTCGATCTCGTGCGTGGCGCCATCCTTTTCATAGCGCACGCGCGGCCTGGTCGTGTCGAAATCGTGCAGGCTGACGGGGGACGCATGGTAGATCGTCTTCAGGCCTTCCGCCTCGCGCGCCTCCATCAGGTCACGTGTCACCTCGGTCTGACCATAGACGGTCACTCGCTTGCCGTCGGTCAGGCCGTACATGTCGATGCGATGCCGCTCGCCCTTGAAGAGCAGCTCGATGCCCTCGTGCGGCAAGCCTTCGGTCCTGGCGCGCATGTCGACGCCGGCACGCGCCAGGAGATCCATCGTGATCTGCTCCAGCACGCCGGCCCGGATGCGGCTGAGGACGTACTCGCCGGTCTGGCGTTCAATGATGACGTTGTCGATGCCGGCCTTGTGCAGCAGCTGGCCGAGCAACAGTCCGGCCGGCCCTGCGCCGATGATCGCGACCTGTGTACGCATGCGTGTCTCCTGAGTGCAGTTCTTGCGGTCCGGCAAGCGTAGGCCGATGCGGCATTCCCGTCTGCATCGCGGAGGCATCCTCTGTGCGATCATGAGATAAGCTGCGCGATGATCGCGCAAACCTTCATCATCCCATGACCATCGCCAAACCCGATTTCATCGAGGGCATCGCCAAGGGGATGGCTGTTCTCGAGAGCTTCGATACCGAGCGCCAGCGGCTCAACGCGACGCTGGCCGCGGAACGCGCCGGGCTCACGCGGGCCGCGGCGCGGCGCCACCTGCTCACGCTCGCCCACCTCGGCTACCTCGAAACCGACGGCAGCTATTTCTGGATGGCGCCCAAGGTATTGCGTTTCTCGGGCAGCTATCTGGCCTCGTCCCGACTGCCGCGCGCGCTGCAACCCACGCTGAACCGGCTCGCCGCGCAGACGCAGGAATCCTTTTCGGCAGTGGTTCTGGATGGCGAAGAGGTGGTCATCGTCGCGCGCAGCGGCAGCTATGGCGCGCCGACGCGTGTGCTGGCCTACGGGCTTCACCTCGGTGCCCGTCTGCCGGCGCATGCGACCTCGACCGGCCGCGTGCTCCTGGCCGCCATGAGCGCGGCTCAATTGACGCAATGGTTCAAGGGGCGCAGCCTCGCGCGGCTGACGCCTCAAACGCTCACCCAGGCACGCGAGCTGCGCCGGCGCATCGCGCAGGCCCGCAAGGACGACTTCTGCTTCGCGAGCGAGGAGCATGAGTTGGGCGTGCAGGCATTGGCGGTGCCGCTGCGCGACATGAAGGGCCGCACCGTCGCCGCGCTCAATGTGGTGCTCTCCGGCACGCAGCACCAGGAGGAGACGTTGCGCCGCGACATGCTGCCGCTGCTCTTCGAGGCGGCGCGCGAGGTGAGGGCGCTCTTGTGAGCGCGGTTGAACCTCCGCGCCGGTACGATCTCGAACCGTACTTTCCGGAGCCCTGAAACATGCGATTGCTGCTGCTTGAAGACGACGTCATGATCGGCGAGGCCGTGCTCGACCTGCTGCGCGCCGAGCAGTATGCGGTCGACTGGGTGAAGGACGGCGACGCGGCCGACCTTGCGCTGCGCACGCAGCAGTACGACCTGGTGCTGCTCGACCTGGGCGTCCCGCGACGCGATGGGCTGGAGGTGCTGCGCTCGCTGCGCGCGCGCAAGCAGCGCATGCCGGTGCTGATCGCCACCGCGCGCGATTCCGTGCAGCAGCGCATCGAAGGCCTGGACGCCGGCGCCGACGACTATGTGCTCAAGCCCTATGATCTCGACGAGCTGCTGGCGCGAATCCGTGCCTTGCTTCGCCGCGCATCCGGGCGCGCGGAACCGGTGTACGAGCACATGGGGGTCAGCATCAACCCTGTCACGCGCGAGGTCACCGTTGCCGACCAGCCGGTGGTGCTGTCCGCGCGCGAGTGGGCCGTGCTCGAACCCTTGCTTGCGCGGCCCGGCATGGTGCTATCGCGCGCACAGCTCGAGGAGAAGCTCTACAGCTGGAAGGACGAGATCAGCAGCAACGCCGTCGAGGTCTACGTGCACGGCCTGCGCAAGAAGCTCGGCGCCGATCTGATCCGCAACGTGCGCGGTGTCGGCTACATGGTTCCCAAGGAATGAGATCCCTTCGCGCTCGCCTGCTCTGGTTCCTGTTGGCTGCCATCGTGCTCGCCGCGGGCACGCAGGCCTATGTCGCCTACCGCACGGTACTCAAGGAAGCCGACGAGATCTTCGACTATCACATGCAGCAGATGGCGCTCTCGTTGCGCGCCGGCCTGCCGCCCAGCTCGGCCGTGGGCGGGCTCGGCGGCGGCGAGGAGAATTTCGAGTTCGTCGTGCAGATCTGGACGGTCAGCGGCGTGCGCATCTTCGAATCCGCAGCCCAGGCCGCGCTGCCGCAACGCGCCGTTCTGGGTTTTTCGAATGTGAAGGCGCGCGGCACCAACTACCGCGTATTTTCGATGCAGACCGGGGCTCTGGTGATCCAGGTCGCCCAGGACATGGCCGCGCGGCGCACCATGGCGGGCACGCTGGCGTTGCGCACTGTCGGGCCGATCGTGCTGGCGGCTCCCTTGCTCATGCTGGTGGTGTGGTGGGTGGTCAGCCGTTCGCTCGCGCCGGTCGCGCGCGTGCGCCGCCAGGTCGCGGAGCGACAGGCCGACGACCTGTCTCCGGTGAGTGAGGAAGATCTGCCGGAGGAAGTGCGGCCGCTGGTGATCGAGCTCAATCTTCTCTTCGAGCGCGTACGGCGGGCCTTCGATGCGCAGAAGAACTTCGTGGCCGACGCGGCCCATGAACTTCGCTCGCCGCTATCCGCCCTGAAGCTGCAGGTCCAGGCGCTGCAGCGCGCATCCGATGCGGCGACGCGCGAACTCGCCATCGGCCGCCTCGCCGCGGGTATCGACCGCTCGACGCGGCTGGTCGAGCAGATGCTGGCACTGGCTCGACACGAGGCGAGCGCGGCAGCGGGCGCGAAGCCGGAGGCGGTCAGCCTGCCGGAGGTCGCGCGCCTCGCGATTTCGGATGCCATCGCCGCCGCGCAAGCACGCCGCATCGACATCGGCATCGTCCATGCCGATCCGGTGGAGTTGATCGGTCAGGCCGATGCGCTGCGCATGCTGATGCGCAACCTGCTCGACAACTCGGTCAAGTACACACCCGAAGGCGGCCGAGTCGACCTCGCGATCCTTGCGCGCCCGGAAGGGATCGAGCTCAGCGTCGAGGACAGCGGCCCCGGGCTTCCCGCCGAGGAGCACCAGCGCGTCATCAACCGCTTTTACCGCTCGGGGGAACCACAGGCTCCGGGCAGCGGGCTTGGACTCGCCATCGTCAAGTCCATTGCCGATCTGCACGGCGCAACGGTGTCCCTGGGCCGCTCGGAGAGCCTTGGCGGCCTGCGCGTGACGCTGCGTTTTCCCATCGCACCCTGAGCTTCCCGCCGCCGGCTCGCGGCTGCTGGTGCCTGCTTGCGCTTAAGGTAGGCCTAAGCAGCTTGCCCGACATTCCTTTCATCGACTCTCGTTGACATCTCGAAAGGATTAGAAATGAAGCCCAGCCTGACCTCCCCGCGCGCGATCGTTCTTTCGCTGGCAGCCGCTGGCGTGATCGGAGCCGCCGCCGCGGGGGCTTACACCAGCGCCCATGCGATTGCCTCGGTGCCGACCGCGACGGCAGCGGCGCCCACGGCCGCCGTGCCCCTCATCACCTTGCCCGACTTCTCGGCCATCACCGCCCGCGATGGGGCGGCCGTCGTGAACATCAGTGTGACCGGTGTCACCAAGACGTCGATGGATGGCGCGGCGGGAATGGATCCCGACGACCCGATGTTCCAGTTCTTCCGCCGTTTCCAGGGGCAGTTGGGCCCGCGCGGCCCGCAGCAGCAACGCGAGGTGCCCACGCGTGGGCAGGGATCGGGCTTCATCGTGAGCGCTGACGGCGTCATCCTGACCAATGCCCACGTCGTGAAGGACGCGAAGGAAGTCACGGTCAAGCTGACCGATCGACGCGAGTACCGCGCCAAGGTCCTGGGCTCCGACGAGAAGACCGACGTCGCCGTCCTCAAGATCGATGCGAAGAACCTGCCGACCTTGGCACTGGGCAATACCAAGGACCTGAAAGTGGGCGAATGGGTGCTGGCGATCGGCTCGCCGTTCGGGTTCGAGAACACGGTCACCGCGGGCGTGGTGAGCGCCAAGGGGCGTTCCTTGCCAGACGATGGCTACGTGCCCTTCATCCAGACCGACGTGGCCATCAACCCCGGCAACTCGGGCGGCCCGCTGATCAATACGCGTGGGGAGGTGGTGGGCATCAATTCGCAGATCTATACCCGCAGCGGCGGCTACCAGGGTGTCTCGTTCGCCATTCCGATCGACGTCGCCGTGCAGGTGAAGGACCAGATCGTCGCAACGGGCAAGGCCACTCACGCACGGCTTGGCGTGGCGGTCCAGGAAGTGAATCAGACCTTTGCCGACTCGTTCAAGCTGGACAAGCCCGAGGGCGCGCTGGTGTCGAGCGTGGAGAAGGGCGGTCCTGCCGATCAGGCCGGCTTGCTATCGGGCGACGTGATTCGAAAGGTCGATGGCCAGCCGATCATTTCCTCGGGCGATCTGCCTGCCGTCATCGGGCAACAGAAACCGGGTACGAAGATCACGCTCGAAGTGTGGCGCCAGGGCGCGCGTCAGGAGATCAGTGCCCGTCTTGGCGATGCGAGCGACAAGGCAACAGCCGTCGCGAAGAACGACTCGGGCAGCGGCAACGGCAAGCTGGGCCTTGCCCTGCGCCCCCTGCAGCCGCAGGAGCAACGTCAGGCGGCAGTCGAAGGCGGCCTCTTGATCGAGGACGCCGCGGGCCCTGCGGCGTTGGCCGGGGTACAGGCGGGCGATGTCCTGTTGGCCATCAATGGCACCCCCGCCCGGAGCGTCGAACAGGTGCGTGAAGTGGTCAGCAAGGCGGACAGGTCCGTCGCGCTGCTCATCCAGCGCGACGGCGACAGGATCTTCGTCCCGGTCCGAATCGGCTAGGCCAGCGGGCATTCAGCGCGGGCGGGCGGCATTGGACGACCGCCTGGTACCGCGGCTGAATGCATCGTGCAAAAGTGCCTTTGCTGAATACTTACGACACGTAACAATTCATCTATCGACTGAATAAGAGGTTTCCCTATGGCGCTCCGTGATCTCGCTCTGACTGTTCTCGAACTGGAACCCAACGAATTTCATTGGGTTCTGATGGAAGCCGTTCAAGCGGATTCGGAAGAATGTCTCGGATACAGGCCTATCGACTCATCGACCCAGGGCCTGCCGGACTATTCGCAGGCCTTGATCCAGGGCGCTTCGGCCCTTCGCGTATTGCAAGGCCTCGCGCCTTTCGGCAAACCGGTGACGCCCGTCGGTATCGGAGAGAGTGCCGATGAAGCTCTGCAGGACAATACATCGGATTCCATGGAGTCGAGTTCAATCGAGGATCTCGATCAGGACTCCTGCATGTTCACGACCAATCACTCCGCCCTGTAAATCCTGCTCCCCAGCGAACGAATGCCAAGACTGATCGTCCTGCAGAAGAACGGCTCCGCCAAGCAGGTCAACATGGTGAGCACGCCGTTCGTCATCGGTCGCGCGGACAGCTGCGATCTCGTTCTCGACAACCCGCTGATCAGCAGAGCCCACGCTGTTGTCGAGGCCGTGGGAGATGCCGTGACGATCCGCGATCTGGAGAGCCACAACGGAACCTATGTCAACGGGCAGCGCCAGGAAGGCTGCGCGCTGAGCGCCGGTGATGAGATCAAGATCGGCGGGTACCAGATCCGATTTCTGACGAGCGGCAGCCCCATCGGCGACGCCGAGGCGCTGAGGCTGGTGACGATGCCCGGCAAGCTTGCGGACATCGATCTGGCGAAGTAGGGTGTCAGCTCTGAGCAACCGTCTTGCAAGTCAAGCCGAATGAAGCGAATCGTCCCAATGCTTGCCACTCTTGGCGATGGCGTTGAGCACCGTCAGGAGCTTGCGCATGGCTGCCACGAGGGCGACCTTCTTTGGTTTGCCGGCGACGACCAGGCGC
>NZ_JBFTPS010000017.1:0-123404 GCF_056398605.1 Variovorax sp. 01T432 | reverse complement strand
CGATCAAGCCGATGATTTGTCCTGCACCTTGTGCTGCACTACGATTCATCTCGGACCCCCGATGGTGTTTGTGAAGACCTCGGTCTATCACGCATGGGCACTTCGATGCCGTATCCATTCGGGGGTCCACCTTGCCCGGCCGGCAAGGGGAGCTCCCAGAACAGTCACGCTACTCATCTCCGTGCTCCTGCTCTTCTTTCCCCGTAGGGAGGGAGGCATCCATTACATCTCCTTGACAATGGGGGCTGCTCTGCGTCGGGCGGTGAACGGCCGGCGACCATCTTAGGCCGGCCGGCGACTCTCAGGCCGGCACGGCGACGATCACCGACACCGGGCCGGCGGTCGGCACAACGCGATCGAGGCGGAATCCGCCGGCCTCCAGCAGTGCCTGGTATTCGCGCTCGGTGCGCTCATGGCCGCCGGTCATGATCAGCATGATGATGTCGAGCACCTTGGCGTGATGCGGCTGCGGGCCCTCCGGCAGGATCGACTCGAGAATCAGCAGCTCCGCTCCACCCGGTGCCGCGCCCCTGATCGAGCGCAGGATCGCGGTGGCTTCGGCATCCGCCCAATCGTGCAGGACGCGGCTCACGATGTAGGCATCGCCTGCGGGCAGGGAGCCCTTGAAGAAGTCCCCGCCCTGGATGCTCATGCGCGCGCCGGGGGCCACGGTCGCGACGACTTCCGGGCGGTCGAACAGGACGCCGTGCGCGGCGGGCGCCGCGGCGAGCGCAGCTGTGAGCATGTTGCCGCGGCCACCGCCGACGTCGACGATCGTCCGGTAGCGGGTGAAATCGAGCACCGGCATCATGAACGCGATGTCGGCGTTCGACCTCGACGTCATTGCCGCGTCGAAGACCTGGCCTTCCTCCGGGTGCTCCCGGAAATAGGACCATATGCCTCCCGGCGCGAGCTTCCCGGCCGCGGTCGCGCCGGTGCGCAGGGCGTGCTCGAACTCGCCCGCGGCGGCCCAGAACAGCCGACTGCCCGACATGCGCAGGTACGGGCGCATCGATTGCGGATGGTCGCTGCGCAGCAGTCGCGACAGCTCAGTGTGAGCCCACAGGTTGTCGCGGGCCTCGAACACGCCGGCCGACGCAAGCAGCCGCAGCGTGCGGCCGAGAGCGCCCGGATGGGCGCCAGTGGCCGTTGCCAGCGCGGCCGTGCCGAGCGGTGACTCGCCGAGCTGATCGGCCACGCCGAGTTCGGCCACGACCTGAAGACAGCGCGGCAGCACGTGGCCCATTGCCATCTGCCACAGCTGCGCGGAAGGGGGCGTACGCATATCGGCACCTCCAGTGGAAAGCGAGGCGCCGGTGGCGGGCGTTGACTCGCGGGAACGCGGCCGCACGCGGCGACTTTCGCCAGCGAGGGGATTATTTGTCCGCCGGTCGGCGCGGTCAACGCGACTCGCCAGGGTTCGCCCACGCCATCACACCCGGTCGACCGCGCGGCCTGCGTCGGCGTCGCTTCGTCAACTCGAGGACGGGTTTCGGCCCGGCCATGCCGGCTCGCCCCGACATCGAGGTGGTACCCGATGCCCCCACCCAGCAGCAGACTCGCCGCAATCACGAACAGACCGCTGTCGGTGCTCCCCGTCGCGTCCTTGATCCAGCCCACGATGAAAACGTCCGGTCTGGCGTGGGCTCGTATAGCTGGTATGAGCCCATACCGGCTGTCCAGTTTCCGCCGTGGCTGACATTCGTCGAGGACCCTATCGGCTCACACCTGGTCCATTTTGAAGTTGATGCGTGGAAGCCCGAACACCCCGTGGGCAGCAATCGTTTCACCCTCATCGCGTGTGGCCAAACCCTGATATAGGTCAAGAGTCGATAGGGTCGGAGGGCATTCAATATCTCATTGGAGGCGTCCACACCAGGTCAACCCGCGCGAGTGCTGAAGGCTCGGTACTGCACCAGGCCGCAAGTCAAGGATTGCGTGCCCGAATGGGCCTAGGAGGGGCGTCCACTACGGCGACTTGAGCGCTGCCGCGTAGTGTCGGCGGCAAGGCGGCAGGTGACCGAAGAATCGACCTCGTTGGTCTGTCCATTTCGCGTTTGACAACATGCTGAGTGAGGTGAACGCTGTGACGTACATCAACGCAGATGAATCAAGAGACCCCGTGTGGGCGATCCTCAACGAGGTGCCCTCGATGCTGGCGTATTGGGATAGCAACTTGCTGTGCAGGTTCGCGAACCGGGCCTACGAGCGCTGGTTTGGGGTCAAAGGTTCGAGCCTCTTCGACACGGCCATTCAAGACCTGTTGGGGCCTGAGTTGTTCGCTGCAAACGAGCCGTACATCCGTGCCGCGCTGCGGGGCGTGCCGCAGCAGTTTGAACGAGTCGTCCCGCACCCTGATGGAACGTTGAGGCCGAGTCTGGCCCGCTACCTGCCCCATGTGGTGAATGGAAAGGTGCTTGGCTTTGTGGTTGAGGTGACGGAGGTCACCAGCCTCTATGAGGCAAGAGAACAACTCAGACGTCACGTCGAAGCCCTCGAACGGACGAATGCACTTCTGTCGAAGAGCCAGGAAGCTTTGCGTCTTGCCCAACGTCTCGGCGAAGTTGGCAGCTGGGAGATGGAGGTGGCGTCTGGTATCGTCACTTGGTCCGAACAACTCTACGAATTGTTCGGGCTCGACCCACACGTGTCGCCTCCGACGTACCCGGAGCATCAGGCGCTCTACACCCCGGAAAGCTGGGGAAGGCTGCAGGCCGCTATCCAGCGTGCCGTCCAGTCTGGCTTGGCTTACAGCCTTGACCTGGAATACATCCATCGCAGCGGTCGCCGCGGCTGGCTGGATGCGCGTGGCTCTGTGCAGCGCGATGCTCAAGGCCGGGTCACCGTGCTTTACGGCACGGCGCAGGAAATCTCCGCCCGGCGTTTGGCCAGCGAATCTGCTTCGCAAGCACAACGCGTTGCGGAACTCGAGCGGAGTCTCATGGCTGAGAGGGCTAAGAATCAAAGACTCCAAGAAGAGCTAGCGAAGACTCGGCGTTTTTCGTGACCATCGCTGCACCAAGCGCCATGCGCTGATGCATCTCCTCGGGCGCCCCGGCCCAGCGTCATGGCACACCGACCTTGCGAGCGACCCCTGCGCGGAACTGCTTGAGAGCTGCAAGGTAGCCACGACCGTCCGCAAATGGCCGGATTCTGCCTTCTGCGCGAACGACTCCGCGCAAGGGCATGCCGACAGGCAATATCAGGGTCTTAGGGCGATGGTCACCAGCGCGCTGGCGTCGGTCACCGCTTTGACGGCGTGCGTCGCGTTGCCGGTCAGGAACAGCAACTGCCCTGCTTCCAGCCTCACGGTGGCGTCATCGAGTTCAACGTCGAGGCTGCCTTCGAGACAGTGAATCGTGATTTCACCGGGCACCTTATGCTGCGGCAACGACTTCCCCCCAAGCAACACCAGTCGCATGACCTCAAGGTCTGCCGATTTGAACAGCGCCGACGTCTTGTCGCTCGAAAGGCGACCCCCCAACGGACGTACGTCGAGCGCTTGGCCGGGAGAAGCATGTGGAATTGCCATGTGGGTATGAGGCTCTAGGATGGACCGGTCAGTGTCCGCTTACACGGCCGCCATTGCAATCGCCGCAACGTTCGGACGCGACGGCAACGCACTCGCTCATAGAGAAGCGCAAGAGGATGAGCCTGACCACTGAGACGTGTCCTCTCCACGGAAAGGTTCAAAACCTGGGGGACGTTCAGAAAAGACCTTGCTGTGAGCTCGTCAGCGCCATGAAATTCTCCCCCATGGGCTGGAGGATGGCGTCGGCAATCGGCCGAAGCTGCTTGGTCAGATAGTGTTCGTAGTCGATGCGGGAATGGCGCGTTTCGAGCGGCTCCGGCCCATTCAGAGTCATGACGTATCGAATCCAACCACCCCTCTGATACTGCTGAGGTCGGTTGACCCGACCGTTGTACTCGTCGGCGACGCGAGCCGCACGAACCTGCGGCGGCACGTTAACCTGGTAGGCATCGAGGCGATGGCGCAGGCGCTTTCGGTAGATGAGAAGGTCATCCTTCCGGCCAGCCAACGTCGACTGCGCATAGTCGGTCACAAAGTCTTTGTAAGGGTCGCCGTGGAAGATGCGTGACAGCAGTCCCTCCTGGAACTGGCGCGCCAACGGGGTCCAGTCGCTGCGGGCCATCTCCAAGCCACGGTAGACCATCTCCTCCTTGCCCGCGGCATCCACGCTCAGGCCCGCGTAGCGCTTCTTGCTGCCGACGTCTGAGCCACGAATGGTGGGCATGAAGAACTTCTTGTAGTGGGTATCGAACTCGATTTCGAGGAAGTTCTCCAGGCCGTGCTCCTCGCGGAGGGTGCGCGTCCACCAGTCGTTGATGTCCTTCACCAGGTTTGCCCCGGTGGCGTGCGCTTCCTCGTTGGTGTGGGTGCGCTTGAGCCAGATGAAGATGGAATCGGTGTCGCCATAGATGGCCTCGTAACCCCGGTTCTGAACGAATGTGCGCGTGAGCTTCATCATCTCGTGCCCACGCAGAGTTATGGCGGATACGACCTCGGGATTGAAGAAGCGGCAGTCGGCCGCACCCAGCACGCCGGCAAAGGAGTTCATGAGCAGCTTCAGGGCTTGGGACAGCGACTCGTTCTTGACCAGCTTGGCCTCGTCCCGAGCCCGCCAGAGAGTGGTCACGATTTCCGGCAGGCAATGCTTCTCGCGCGAGAACGCCGTCCCTCGCGGCCCCTTCACGACCGTTGCCGAGTCGCTGGCGTTCGAGCCTTCCACAAAGCCGACAGGGTCGACCAGGAACGTTCGAATAATCGAGGGGTACAGGCTCTTGTAGTCCAGGACCACGACCGAGTCATAGAACCCTGGCTTCGAGTCCATCACGTACCCACCGGGGAAGGCCTTGCTCGGAATCTCGCCCACGTTCGGCGCCACGTAGCCCAAGCGATGCATCCGCGGCAGATAGTGGTGGCTGAACGCGGCAATGGAGCCACCGAAGTGGTCCACTTGTAGGCCCATGGTGTGGGCACGTTCCATCATGAACTGCAGCAGCTTCGCTTTGTCGAAGATGCGAAGAACCAGCTCGCAGTCCCGGATGTTGTAGAGCGCGAGCGCGGGCTTGTCCTCCTGGTACCGCCGCTCAATCTCTGCCATCTTGTCGTACTCATCGCCGATGGCCTTGCCCTCGCCTAGCAGTCCTTGTGAAACGGCCTCAAGACTGAATGACGGAAAGCTCCACGAAGCGGCCTTCAGTGCGTCGATGCCGTCGATGACCACCCGCCCGGGCGTGGCCGCGAACAGGTAGCCCTGCTTTCCCGGATGGTTTCGCCAATCGATGGGCCGACGCTCACGCCCCAGAAGGAGCTCTGCCCCACAGTTGTCGGCCGCCTTCTGCAGAACTCGCAGGTCGAACTGAATGACGCTCCAACCGATGATGACGTCCGGGTCGTTCCTGTCGAACCAATCGTTGAGCCTCTCAAGCATGGCCTTGCGAGTCGGGCAATAGATGAGGGAGAAGTCCAGGGGCTCGCCCGACTCATGTGGCGGCTCGCCCAGCATGAAGACCACACGTTCAATCGTCCCGTCCAGCGCAATGGAATAGAGCTCCTCGTCCTGGCTCGTCTCGATGTCCAGCGACACCACGTTCAACACCGGTCGGTAATCGGGCGCGGGCTTCAGCTTGCAGTCGACGATAGTGAGGCAGTCCGCCCTCCCTCCCTCCACCAGCACGCCGGCGGTGATGAACCGCTCCATCAGGAAGCGGTCGTGCGGTCGCACGTCGGCTTCGAGCAGCGCAACGCTCTGGGCCCGGAGGGCACGCGCCAGTTGACCCAGTTGGCGGAAGTGCTTCGCATAGACACCGATGACGGGTGCCTGATGAAATGTCTTCAGCTCAAGCTCGCGTAGCTCCGTCCCTGGCATGGCGGCAAGGTGCGCTTCTACCGACGCCCTGTGCTTCGTTTCGACGAATGCGACAGAGGTCTGGGCGGTAAGGACCACTTTCCTCGGCCCCGCATCGGTTGCCAGCCAGTACTCGATTTCGGTGCCGGCCGCGACATCACGCCAGCGGCGCGTGAGGATGAAGCCCTTGAATTCGGTGGGGAGCACGAGAGCTTAAAGAATTTGGCGGCAAAGGAAGGCGGGCTTGCGCGTGACCGAGTTTCGCCCGGTTGTCGCCGCATTTCGCAGGCGGGCGAGCGGGCGTTGGGGCCGTGAGCCGCCTCCATGATAAAACTAACGACGACCTCTCTGTGTTCGCATGCGGCAAGGGACCGTCGTCATGATGTAGTAGCAAGTGTCCCAAGCCAGAATGCGCATCAGCCCGGACAAGTGGCGATGTGCTGCCTTCAAGATCGATCCGGTCATGGACAAGATATTGGCGGGGTTGAAGGCCCCGGGCTAAAGGAGAGACTTGTCGCTCCGGCGGTTGGACCGAACTTCGGGCTCAGTTCTGTTGCCGTCGTTCGCGCGTGAAGCACGAGCGACAAGAATGGGCCTGGTGCAGTCCCATGGTGACTGGGAGCGAACAATCGCACCGCGCTAGCAAGCGGTCGTTCAGTCTTGAGCACATGACACCAGGCCGAGTGCGCCGCACGTAAGCGTGCTTGCGCTCCTTCCTGGCTCACACGGGGCGCGCTGCTTATTGCGCCGTGTGCATCAATAGGACCAAACATTGCAATTCCCCTGACGTAGCCGGCGCCGCACACTTGCTCCCCAGAACTGCTGCCGCTTGGTGCAGTCAGCAAAGGAGACAGCATTGGAAGCACGGCAAGATCAGCTGCAATCGTGGGTCGGGCGCAGCGAGAGAATCGAAGACACCATCTACCCCACCCCCGTGGTCGCACTGACGGCGACTCTGGACCATCCCGCAACGCCGGTCAGTGCGGGCGCCACTCTTCCCCCACTTTGGCATTGGCTCTACTTCCTGCCGATGCATCGGCAGAGCGAGATCGGCGCCGACGGCCATGCCAAGCGCGGCGGCTTCCTTCCGCCGGTTCCCCTGCCTCGCCGCATGTGGGCCGGCAGCCAGTTCGAGTTCCGCTCCCCGATCCGCGTGGGCGACCGTGTTGCGCGCACCTCGATCATCGACAGCGTCACAGCGAAAGAAGGCCGCACCGGGAAGCTCGTATTCGTGAAGGTGCGTCACGAAGTGCGCTGCAACGAGGCCGCCGAGCCGGCTCTGGTCGAGTTCCACGACATCGTCTACCGTGAAGCACAGGGCCCGGACGATGTGGTGCCACCACCCCAATCCGCACCGGCCGAGGCCGCCTGGCGCCGCCAGATCGTGCCGGACGACGTGCTGCTGTTCCGCTACTCGGCGCTCACCTTCAATGGCCACCGCATCCACTACGACCGCCAGTACGTGACACAGGTGGAAGGCTACCCAGGCCTGATCGTGCACGGTCCGCTGATCGCCACACTGCTGATGGACCTTCTGCGCCGCCAACTGCCCCAAGCCGACGTCGCGAGCTTTCGGTTCAAGGCCGTCCGCCCGACTTTTGACCTGAATGCGTTTCACGTCAGCGGCCAACCGCATGCCGACGGCAAATCGATCCACCTCTGGGCCTCGGACCACGAGGGCTACCTCACGATGGACGCCGCCGCAGAGCTGCGCTGACCCATCGCCCCATCGTCACAACATCCAGAGAGACAAATTCATGCAGCCGCTCAAGGGCATCACCATCGTCACGCTGGAGCACGCGATTGCCGCTCCCTTCGCCACTCGCCAGTTGGCTGACCTGGGCGCGCGCGTCATCAAGATCGAGCGCCCGGGCTCGGGCGACTTCGCCCGCGGCTACGACGAACGCGTTCGCGGTCTGGCGTCGCACTTCGTGTGGACCAACCGCTCCAAGGAAAGTCTCACGCTCGACGTGAAACACCCGGATGCAGCCAAGGTGCTTGAACGGTTGGTCATGGAGAAGGCCGACGTCGTGGTGCAAAACCTGGCTCCGGGCGCTGCAACGCGCCTCGGCCTGGGCTACGACAAGCTGACCGGCGCGAAGCCAGGCTTGATCGTTTGCGATATTTCCGGCTACGGCGACGACCCGCGCAATCCCGGCCCGTACCGCGACAAGAAAGCCTACGACTTGTTGATCCAAAGCGAGGCCGGCTTTGTCTCCGTCACAGGTACGCCCGAAGAGCCCTGCAAGGCGGGCCCCTCGATCGCGGACATAGCCGCCGGCATGTACGCCTACAGCAACATTCTCGCGGCGCTGCTGCAGCGCGGCCAGACAGGCAAGGGGCAACGCATCGACATCTCGATGCTGGAGTCACTGGCCGAGTGGACGAGCTACCCCCTCTACTACGCCTACGAAGGGGCCGCGCCGCCACCGCGCACCGGCGCCAGCCACGCGACGATCTATCCGTACGGACCGTTCCCGGCCGGCGACGGCACCACCGTGATGCTGGGGCTGCAGAACGAGCGCGAATGGGTCAGCTTCTGCGACAAGGTGCTGGAGCAGCCCGATCTCGCGAAGGATCCGCGCTTCACCGCCAACTTCAAGCGTGTGGCGGAGCGGACCGCGTTGCGCCAGATCATCGTGAACGCCTTCCGGCCTCTGACCGGGGCACAGGTGGTCGAGCGGCTCGAGCTCGCGCAGATCGCAAATGCGCAGGTCAACACCATGAAGGAAGTCTGGGCGCATCCGCAGCTCGCCGCGCGCGGGCGCTGGACCGAAGTCGGAACCGCCGTGGGGCCGGTGCCCGCCATGCTGCCGCCCGGCACCTGGGATACCGGCCCACGCATGGACCCGGTGCCCGCACTCGGCGAGCACACCGACGCGATCCTGGCCGAACTCGGCTACAGCGCGGCCGAGATCGCCGGGCTGCACACATCCAAGGCCGTCTGAGGTCGCTGTCATGCCCGCCGAATCGCTGCCTCCCGCTCGCACCTACCTCTTCGTGCCCGGCACGAGGCCGGAACGTTTTGACAAGGCGCTGGCCAGCGGTGCCGACAAGGTCGTTCTCGACCTCGAGGACGCCGTGGCTACCGACGACAAGGCCGCTGCACGCAGCGTTGTCGCGACATGGCTGAAGGGTGCGGCGCCCGCAGACCGCTCGCGCACCGTCGTGCGTATCAATGATGCCGGCTCAACCTGGTTTGCCGCCGACCTCGCGGCATTGGGCGACGCGCGTGCGACGAGCGTGCTCCTGCCCAAGGCCGAGTCGGCCGCACAGATCGCCCAGACCCGGGTCGCGCTGCCGGAGGCATCCATCCTCGCGCTCATCGAAAGCGCACGCGGTGTGTCCGAAGTGGACCGCATCGCGTCCGCCGGCGTGCAGCGCCTGGTGTTCGGCACGCTCGATCTCGCACTCGACCTCGACATGGACATCTCGAAGGACGGTTCCGGGCTTGGCTATGCAGCCAGCCGCATCGCCATCGCTTCCCGCCTGGCGGGCCTGCCGGCACCGGTAGCAGGCGTCACGCCGCAACTCGACGATGAGGCGCGGCTGCTGTTGGATCTTGCGGAAGCTCGACGGTTTGGGTTCGGCGCCAAGCTGTGCATCCACCCACGCCAGGTACAGCCGATCCACGCAGCGTTGCGTCCGAGTGCGGAGGCGCTGGATTGGGCTCGGCGCGTCCTGCTCGCCGATGCCGACGCTCCTGGCGCAGCCCGGCTCGATGGCCGCATGGTCGATCGACCCGTGGTGCTGCAGGCGCAACGCACGCTGGCCCTGGCCCGCAATTGAGCCCATTCACCCACTTCCACCGCAGAAAGAGACAACACACCATGGCCTCCACCATCATCGACTCGCGCATCTTCGGCGACATGTTCAGCGACGCACGCATGCGCGAGGTCTGGTCCGACGAGAACCGGACCGCGAAGTACCTGGACATCGAGCGCGCCCTCGCGAAGGTGCAGGGCGAACTCGGCATCATCCCGAAGGACGCCGCGGACGAGATCGTCCGCAACTGCAACCTGTCGCAGATCGACTGGGCCAAGCTGAAGGCCAAGACCGAGCAGATCGGCTACCCCATCATTGCGGTGGTGAACCAGATCAATGCGAACTGCCGCGACAAGCTCGGCGAGTATTGCCACTGGGGTGCGACTACGCAGGACATCACCGACACGGCCGCCGTGCTGCAGATGCGCGATGGTCTCGCCCTTGTCGAGCAGGATCTGGACGAGATCGGAGATGCGCTCGCCGCCCTGGCGAAGAAGTACCGTGACACGCCGGTCATCGGCCGCTCCAACCTGCAGCAGGCGACGCCGATCACGTTCGGCTACAAGATGGCCAGCATCCTGGCCGGCATCGATCGCCACCGCGAGCGTCTGCAGCAGCTCAAGCCACGCGTGTTGATGGGCGAGTTCGGCGGTGCGTCGGGAACCCTGTCATCGATCGAGAAGGGCGCCATGGAAACCCAGGCCGGGCTGATGAAGGAGCTGGGCCTGGCACAGCCGCTGATCTCATGGCACACGGTGCGCGACACCATCGCCGAAGTGGGCGCCTTCCTCGGGCTGGTTGGCGGTTCGCTCGGCAAGATCGCGATGGACGTCAAGCTGATGATGCAGACCGAAGTGGCAGAAGTCTTCGAGCCCTTCGCGTCGGGCCGCGGCTCGTCGTCGACCATGCCGCAAAAGCGCAACCCGATCTCCTGCCTCTACATCCATGCCAACATCTCGGTCGCGCGCCAGCATGCCGCTGCGCTGATGGATGCGATGGTCGCCGACCACGAGCGTTCGACCGGGCCCTGGGAAATCGAGTGGGTGTCGCTGCCGGAGATCTTCTGCCTGATGTCCGGCGCGTTGAAGCAGACCAGGTTCATCCTCAAGGGCCTGGAGGTCGATGCCACCCGGATGCGTGCCAA
The DNA here is from genome assembly GCF_056398605.1 of Variovorax sp. 01T432. Classification (NCBI taxonomy): domain Bacteria; kingdom Pseudomonadati; phylum Pseudomonadota; class Betaproteobacteria; order Burkholderiales; family Comamonadaceae; genus Variovorax; species Variovorax sp. 01T432. Next base: position 112,622 of record NZ_JBFTPS010000017.1, on the reverse strand, counting down.
CATCGACATCACCAACGGCCTCGTGATGTCCGAGGCCGTGATGATGGGACTGGGTCCGTACATCGGCCGTGAATACGCACACGACCTGGTGTATGACCTGTGCCGCCAGGCGCTCGCCGACAACCGCCCGCTGATCGAGATCCTGATCGCCCATCCGGAGATCAGCAAGCACGTCACGCGAGCCCAACTCGATGCGATGTGCGACCCTGCAAACAACCTCGGCCAAGCCGGCGTCATGGTCGATCGCGTGCTCGGCGCGCGCCGCTGAGTCCGAATCTCGCCCCACGCTTCCGACCGAACCGGCGCAGACCGGTACGCATCTGTGCGCCCTGAATCTGGAGACAACGTCGTGAACATCCGCAAGCTCCTGAAGCTCCTCTACGTCCAGGTCCTGATCGGCCTGATACTCGGCATCACCGTGGGCCACTACTGGCCCGATTTCGGCGCCGCCCTCAAGCCCCTCGGCGACGGTTTCGTCAAGCTGGTCAAGATGATGATCGCTCCGGTGGTGTTCTGCACCATCGTGAGCGGCATCACCTCGCTCGGCGACTCGAAGGAGATCGGCAAGACCCTGCTCAAGGCGATGGGACTCTTCTACGCCCTGACGATTCTCGCGCTCATCACAGGCCTGGTCACCGTGCTCTTGATGCAGCCGGGCGCCGGCATGCACATCGACCCGAAGAACCTCGACGCCTCTGTGGCGACCCGTTTCGCGAATCAGGTACATATCCACGGCTTCACCGACTTCGTCATGCACATCATCCCGAACGCCTTCTTCGGTGCCTTCGCAGAGGGTGAGGTGTTGCCGGTGTTGCTGCTTGCCGTGCTCTGCGGATTCGGCCTTACCCGCATCGCAACGGCAGCCAATCCCGTGCTCGAGGGCATCGAAGGCTTTTCCCACATGCTCTTTGCGGCCTTCGGCATCATCATGCGGCTGGCGCCGATCGGCGCATTTGGCGCGATGGCATTCACCGTTGGGCGTTACGGCATCAAGTCGATCGGCTCGCTGGGGCTGCTGATCGGAACCTTCTATGTGGCCTGCACCTTCTTTGTGGTCGTGGTCCTTGGTGTGCTCGCGCGTCTGCACGGGTTCAAGTTGTGGCAGTTGATGCGCTACATCAAGGAAGAGTTGCTGGTCGTGCTCGGGACCTCGTCCAGCGAACCGGTGCTTCCCCGTCTGTTGCTCAAGCTGGAACGGCTCGGGTGCAAGAAGGGAGTGGTCGGCCTCGTGCTCCCGACGGGCTATTCGTTCAATCTCGACGGTACCGCCATCTACCTCACGCTGGCATCGATGTTCATTGCCCAGGCCTGCGACATCCATCTCTCGTGGCTCCAGATTGCCTCGATGCTGGGCATCATGCTGCTCACGTCCAAGGGGGCAGCGGGGGTCACCGGCAGTGGCTTCGTCGCCCTGGTGGCCACGCTCACGGTCATGCCCGACCTGCCCGTGGCCGGCGTGGCGCTCATCGTTGGGATTGATCGCTTCATGTCCGAGGCGCGGGCTCTCACGAGCACCATCAGCAATGCCGTCTGCTGCGTCGTAGTCTCGATCTGGGAAGGCGCATGCGATCAGGACGTACTGCGACGCGAATTGGCGGCGAATTACGCCGGCACCGAGCAGGATCTCGAAGGAGGCTCCGGCGACCTCCCCACGTCGCTCGGCCACGCCGGCCCGGCGCACTGATGGCGGGCGCCGAGCTTCGAGTTCGGCAACCTCAGGACAGTCAGCTCACCGCGCGGCGGCCTTCGGGCTTGCCGCGCTTTGCCTTCATCTCGGAGAAGAATGCGTAGAGCTGCTGCGCGGCCGGCGATAGCGTCCGGCCCTTGCGCCTTATCAGTCCGATCTTGCGGGTGATGACCGGGTCGAAGAGCGGCACGCTTACGAGCAGCGGGTGGTCCGCGTCGGGCATGGCGATCGAGGGCACCGCGGCCACGCCCAGTCCCGCCTCCACCAGTCCGAGCATCGTCGTGACGTGCTGGGTCTCGTAGATGCTCTGCGGACGGCCAGGCAGGCCCGAAAGCGCCTGGTCCAGCAGCAGCCGGTTGCCCGACGCCTTGCTGACCGATATGTAGTCGTACTGCGCCAGTTCGGTCCAGCTCACCCGGCGCTTCCCGGCGAGCGGATGATCGCGCCTGCAAGCCGCGACGAAACGCTCCTCCAGCAGGGGCTTGAACTCGATGTCCGGCTCCTTGCCGCCGACGAAGTTGAGCCCGAAGTCGGCCTCGCCGCGGGATACGGCCGAGAGTACCTCGTTGGCGCTGGCGTCGAAGACCTTGACCCGGATCTTCGGGTAGCGCTCGTGGTAGCGCGAGATCACCTGCGACAGAAAGTAGTAGACGGTCGAGGGCACGCAGGCGATCGTCACCTCGCCCATCCGCGTGGCGGCTACTCCACGAATGCCCAGCAATGTGTGGTCGAGGTCGTCCAGGAGCTGCTGTACCTTGCGATCGAAGTCGCGTCCCACGGAGGTCAGGCTTACGCGCCGGGTGGTGCGGTCGAGCAGCCGCACGCCAAGCGCCTCCTCGAGCTTCTCGATGCGTCGGCTGAAAGCCGGCTGCGACACATGCAGCGCCTCGGCTGCCTTGCGGAAGCTGTTGAGCTCGGCCACGGCGCGGAATGCCTGCAGATCGTTGAGATTGAAGTTGATGGCCATGGCGCAGGCTCCCGAGGCGGTGTCACTGATCGACAGTGTGCATCAATCGATCATAAGCATGCAATTCACAGAACGCTTCGAGGAGCGGAACATTCGGTCACGGCCAAACAAGAGCCTCCCAGATACCCAGTTTTCGACCATCCACCGGAGTAGACAAATTGAAGATCCAGAAGATTCGGCTCGTTGGCGCTGTGACGCTGGCGGCGTCTTTGGCTTGCGGCAGCGCAGCCGCCGCCTTTCCTGAAAAGTCGATCACCCTCGTGGTCCCAACGGCCGCAGGGGGCGCCAACGACGCCATGGCGCGCGTCATCGGCCAGGCCATGTCGGCCATCCTCAAGCAGCCCGTCATCGTCGACAACAAGGCCGGCGCCAACGGTGCCATCGCCAGCGAATACGTGATGCGCGCGGCGGCCGACGGCTACACCCTCATGCTGGGCTACGTCGCAACCCATGCGATGAACCCCGCACTGCAAAAGCTTCGCTACGACCCGGTCAAGGACTTCGAGCCCGTCGCCATGATCGGATCGTCGGCGACGGTGATGGTGCTCAATCCGGCCGTCAAGGCCGGCAACGCGAAGGAAGTCGTGGCGATGCTCAAGGCGGCGCCGGACAAGACCAGCTACGCCTCGGCCGGCAACGGCACGGCGCCGCACTTCGCCGCCGAGATGTTCAAGCTTTCGACAGGCACCAACATGCTGCACGTGCCGTACAAGGGCTCCGCTCCGGCCATCACCGACACCCTGGGTGGCCAGACGCAGGTGATGTTTCCCAGCCTCTTCACGGCCATGCCGTACGTCAGGGCCGGCAAGCTGAAGGCGGTGGGCATTGCGGGCACCAAGCGCTCGACGCTCATGCCGGAAGTGCCCACGCTCCAGGAGCAGGGCATCGCCGACGTCGATGTCTCGCAGTGGTACGGCGTCTTCGCTCCGGCGAAGACGCCCAAGCCGGTGATCGAACAGCTCAACAAAGTGCTCAACGAGGTGCTGGCCGACAAGAGCGTGATCAAGCGCCTCGAAGACCACGGTGCCGAAGTCTCGACCATGACGCCCGACCAGATGCGCACCTTTGTGGCGCAGGAGCAGGTCAAGTGGAAGAAGGTGGTCCAGGCCGCCAAGCTCACCGCGGATTGAGATGACCCGGTCCATCCCTTGCGTGCTGATGCGCGCCGGAACTTCGCGCGGCCCATTCTTCCTGCGCGAGTGGCTGCCCGATGGCGACGAGGCCCGTGACCAGGCGCTGATCGGCGCCATCGGTGCCTCCGACCCGCTGCAGCTCGACGGCGTGGGCGGCGGCAGCACGTTGAACAGCAAGGTCGCCATCGTGTCGCGCTCGATGCAGCCGGGTTGCGACATCGACTATCTCTTCGCACAGGTCGGTGTCGGCAACCGGTCGGTCGACACGCGGCCGAACTGCGGCAACATGCTCTCGGGCGTCGGGCCCTTTGCGATCGAGCAGGGCTTGATTCCCGCGGCGGACGGCACCACCAGCGTTCGCGTTTTCAACGTGAACACCGGATCGCGCATCGACGTGACGGTCCTCACTCCTGGCGGTCGCGTGACTTATGAAGGCGACGCGCGCATCGATGGCGTGGCCGGAACGGCGGCGCCAATCCTGCTGAACTTCCTTGACGCGTGGGGCGCAGTCACCGGGCAGGTCTTCCCGACAGGAAAGCGCATTGACACGATCGATGGGATTGAGGTGACCTGCATCGATGCCGCCATGCCTCTGATGATCGTGCGGGCCGGCGATCTCGGCGTGACGGGGCGCGAGAAGCCGGCAGCCCTTGATGCGAACACTGCGCTCCTCGATCGGCTGGAGAGCCTTCGCCTCGAGGCCGGCCGCAGGATGGGCCTCGGGGACGTATCCAACAGCGTCATTCCAAAGCCAGTGCTCGTCAACACGGGCGAGACGAATGACAGCATCACCTCGCGCTACTTCACGCCGCGCAAATGCCATGCATCACATGCCGTCACCGGAGCCATCGGCGTCGCCAGCGCGTTTGCCTTGCCGGGAACGGTCGCGAGCGGGGCGGAGCGCAAACCGGGACGCCACAAGCTGATCGTGCTGCATCCCGCCGGCCAGATCGATGTCGAAGTCGAGTTGAAGGGCAGCGCAGACGCCGCGACGGTGGAGCGCGCCGCCCTCGTTCGTACGGCGCGAAAGATCATGCAGGGCGAACTGCACCTACCGGACTATGTGTTCTCACGTCCGGACGCTCGGGCCGCGGAGGCCTCATCCTTCCCGCAAAGAGCCCTGACCATTATCGTGCCGACGCGTGCCGGTGGAGGCAACGACACGATGGCTCGCATCATTGCCGCCAAGCTGGGACCACTACTCGACCGGGAAGTGCTAGTCGACAACCGGGCAGGGGCAAACGGTGCCATCGCGAGCGAGTATGTGGCGCGCTCCGCGCCGGACGGCCACACCTTGGTGTTCGGCTATGTCGGGACACACGCGATGAACCCGGCGTTGCAAAGACTGGGCTACGACCCGGTGCGAGATTTCGAGCCCGTCGGGCTCGTCGGTTCTTCGTCGACTTTGATGGTCGCCCATCCGGAGAAGGGCGCGACTGACCTGCAGACGCTCATCGCTCGTCTGAAGGCTTCGCCACGCTGCGTCAGGTACGCATCAGCTGGCGACGGGACGCCACCGCACTTCGCCGCTGAACTGTTTCAGCTCAGCAGCGGAACGTCGATGGACAGCGCGACCTATGAGGGCGCTGCACCTGCGATCGCCGACACAGTCAACGGTCGGTCGCAGGTCATGTTTCCAAGCCTGTTCACGGCCTACCCTTTCATCTGCGCCGGACAACTGCGCGCCTTGGCGGTGGCAGGACCGAGGCGTCTGGCGGCTCTTCCTGCGGTGCCGACGCTCGCGGAGCTGGGGGTGACGGGGGTGGATGTCATGCAATGGTATGGGCTCTTCGCGCCGGCCGGTACGCCCGCGGCATCCATTGATCGCCTCAACCGGGCACTCAACGAGGTATTGGCCGACCCGCAAGTCGTCGAACGCTTCGAGAGCCATGGTGCGCACGCTGAACCTGGAGGGGCCGAGATGCTTGCGCAGAGGATGCAGGCGGATCTTGCCCGCTGGCGCCAAGTCGTGGCTCAGGCCGAGCTTGAACCGAAAGAGTCTCGCCAACTCGCGCTGGATTGACGCGGGTTGTGGCCAAGGTCCGCTTGCGGGTCTGGACCGGCCGTAACGGCCATGCCCGCGGACCGCAAGCTAGCGCTGAGCGGCCGTTCGTGTTGACAATCTCGCCTCCGAACCGGGCCACGCTACTTAATCCGTATGCCTATCTCAAGTGACGTGCTGACCCGCGTGCCGACGCTGTCCAATAGCCGCATCGGGGAATGGCTGCCGCATCACTGGATATCGGCCGACTATTCTTTGCCATCATGGGAAGGTCAAGTCCAAACCGAGCATCCTGCTAAGGCCGAAGGTGAGGAGCGAGAGGCCCAGGAGCGATAGCACGAAGACTGCGGCCATCTTGCCGCCCGCGCGTAGCACCGCGCTCTGCTTCTCCTTCCCCTTCTTCCCTTGCTCATAATGCCACTTGATGGCGAAGAACATGCCCGTGCCGAACACGAGAACCTTGAACGCAACGAAGACTATCGGGACCCAATCCATCATTTTGAGTATTTCCAGGCTATTACTTGACACTATCTATCGTGAGGAGCACTGGTCTGCAACCAGCCTCAAGCGGACAGTCGACGCGGCACTGTGTATGGCCGCTCCTGGCCGGATTCTGCCCTCTGGGCTAATGACTCCGTTGGCGCTGGTCATTCCCGAAATCTCGATAGCCGGCAGCGGCCTGAACGTTCGAAAGCCTTCGAGACGAGCTTGCTGAGTAGTAGGCAGGACGTTCAGCGCGCCGCGCTTGCCTTCCGCGGTGCTCCGGACGCCCGATGTGTTACAGAGCGTCAAACAGGTGCGCCTCGCTGCCATATGAGGCGTGATGTTGTTCGGGTCCATGAAGGGAATCCACACTGTGATGCGGGCAGGGATGCCAACGTTCGATGTCGCATCGAGGCGCTCACGCAGCGCTCGCACCAGAAATTCGGCGCCCCAGACAGTTGCCTTGTGCCGCACTTGCATGAGTGCGTCTCGACCCCCGATGGCCACCCCAAACTGCTCCACTTATGGCCGGTCAAACTGCTCCAGGCAGGACGGTCGGATTATGACGATTCGGGCGTGATGGCGATGCGCGCGGCGGCCTCCTTCAGACGGTAGCTCTTGCCCTCGAACTCCAGCATTGCGCAGCGGTGCATGAGCCGGTCCAGGATGGTGGTGGCCATGGTGGCGTCGGCGAGGTACTTGCCCCAGTCCTGCACCACCCGGTTTGAGGTGATGACGATGGCGCGGCGCAGCTTGTAGCGCTGGTGCACGATGGCCTGCAGCAGTTCGGCGCTCACGTCGGCAATGCGCCGGGCCAGGAACAGGTCATCAAGGACCAACAGGTCTGGCTCGATCCAGCCCTTGAGCTGTTCGGCCTGTTCCGCCGTGCTGGCCAGCCCGTAGCGGGCGAACTCGGAGTCGGCCTCCACGTAGCGCACGTCATAGCCCTGCAACGTGGCCTGGTAGGCCACCGCCTTGGCCACATGGCTTTTGCCGGTGCCGGGCTTGCCGACGATCAGTGCGTTGGCCCCCTCGCCGATGAACTTCAGGGTGTGCAGCTCGAAGCAGGCGTTGCGCGGCAGCTTGGGATTGAAGCGCCAGTCGAAGTCCGCCAGCGTCAGGCGCTCGGCCAGGCCTGAGCGCTTGAAGCGGCGCTCCATGAGGCGCGAGCGGCGCCGGTCGAGCTCGTCTTGCAGCATGGCGGCCAACGTCTCCAGGAAGGGCTGCTGGGCGGCCTGGGCCTGCATCACGCGGGTGGACAGGGTGTCGGCGATGCCGGACAGGCGCAGCTCGCGCAGGGCGCGTTCGATCTCGGTCATGTTCATGGCTGGGCGATCTCAGTGGTGGGCGTGGGGGAGGTTGTGCCGCCCGAGGTGGCGGTGGCGGCTTGGGCGAACAGATCGCCGTATTCGTCGGCGCTGCGAATGAGCTCGTGCTGCTGGGTGAGCGTTGACGCCGACTGTGTCGGGGTACCGGCCTGCAGGGCGGCCAGCGCGTCGGCCACCAGCCGCTCGGTGAGCGCCTTGACGTGGCGGTAGCTGTGTACGCCTTGCTCCATGGCGGCCGCGCAGGCCGCGTCGATGAAGTGATTGGGGTAGCGCTTGGCCAGATTGACGATGCCCCAGAGCTTGCGCTGGCCCACGCGCCCCTCGAAGGCGAACAGCGTCTGGCACAGCCGAGAGGCCTGCGGCCCGATGGTGCGGGCCTGGCTCAAGATGTAGCGCGTCTCGCGCGAGGGGTTGAACACCCGCTCGGCCATGGGCAACACCACGGTGCCGGGGCGATCGACCCGGTCGTGGGTGCGCAGCAGGGCTTGGGTGCGAAGGTCTCGGATCTCGATGCGCCGCTCGAACAGCCGCACCAGCACCTTGGAGCCAATCGGGGCCGGGCGCGCGGCGTAGCTGCTGTGGTCGATGCGCACGCAGCTGTCGTCGCAAACCGTGCGCTTCACCTCGGTGAAGTACTGCATGCGCGTGGCTGGCAGCGGCTGCAGGTGGGCGCGCTCCTCCTCGAACATGGCCTGCACCTGACGCCGCTCGGCGCCGTGGATGCGCGAGGCGGCCCACTTGGATTCCCAGTGTTCCAGGAAGGCGTTCTGCTCTTCGATGGTCTCGAAGCGCCGCCCCTTGAGCGCGGTGGACTGGGTATGTTGGATCGCGTTCTCTACCGTCCCCTTGCGATTCGGATCCCGTACCCGGGCTGGGTCGGCCACCACCTGGTAATGAGCGAGTGTGGCCGCGTAGACCGGATTGAGCGCGGGCTCGTACAGGTCGGGCTTCAAGACGCCCTCCTTAAGGTTGTCCAGCACGACGTAGTGGGTCGACCCGCCAAAGTAGGCCCAGGCCTGCTCGTGCAACTCAGCCCAGACTTGCTGGCTGGACTTCCAGACCACGCGGCGGAAGCTGCGCCGCGAGTAGCGCAGCGTGGCCACGAACAGGCGGGGTTTGCGCCAGCGCTCGGTGCCAGGCACCCGGGTGGGCGCGCCCTCGCCGTAGTCGACCTGCATCTCCTCGCCGCGCGCAAAGCTCAGGCGGTCGAACTGTTCGGGCTCCTTGTGACGAAGCTGGGCGACGAAGCGCTTGACGGAGTTGTAGGCGCCGTCAAAGCCATGTTGGTCGACCAGGTCCTGGTAGATGGCGGTGGCGTTGCGGCCCAGGCGCAACTGGGCGTCGATGAAGGCGCGGTGGGGTTCGCACTTGGAGGTGGCCAGCGGCGGCGCTACCGGCCAGGAAGTCGGTGGCCAGGGTGGAGCAGTTTGACCACCGGAGTCGGTGGCCACCCCGGGGCAGTTTGCCGGATCGGCGGCGAAGCGCTGCTGATACGCCCGGATGGTGTGGCGCGAGATGCCGGTGACTCGCGCGATCTCGTGCTGGGTGGCGCCGCCCTTGAGCAGCGTCCAGATGGTGGTTTGCAGATGTGGCTTCAAGACGTTCACTCCGTTGTTCCCCTCGCTCAGAGGGGGTGGAAAGTAACGTCCTGCCTGTCGAGCTTCGCGGCGCCCGACGCACCGTGTTCAATGCGTCAGATCACCGTGGCCAGGGTGGAGCAGTTTGGGTGGCCATAAGTGGGGCACTTTGGGTGGCCGCCGGGGGACGAATCCCGGTAATTCCAATCAAGGCAGGGCCAGCGAATGCGCTCTTCAACCTCCTGGGGGAACAACTTGCGGACGAGCCCAACATTGGCGACATCGTATCGTTCGGATGAACAGCCGCCCTGAGGGTGAACCTCAGGAGTACGGCGTGGGGGCTAATCCGGAACGAACTTCGCCTTGAACTTCGCAATGTCATCCGCCTGTTCCAGGGTCACGAGTTGGCCCATCTTGCCGTCGGAAAGTCGGCAGGCAGCGAATAGGCTGTAGCGGCCCCTCAGGTGATAACTCGGAAGGTCGATAAGCGCGTATGGCTGCGGCACGAACACTTGGTGTTCGAACACCACCCGGTGTTCGTTGCGTGGCGAGGGGAAGAGCTTGTAGTCGGTGGTCTCAAAGGACCTTGCAGTAGCCATTTCGCAATTCTCGCTCAATGACGGATGCATGCCTTTGTCAACATCTTCTATGCCGCGAATTCTTCGGCGGGGCCGACCGGCTGCTTCTGGCCGCATTCTGCCGGTTCGTATGTTGATCCAGCGAGGGTACGGGCTCAAAGGCCGTATACGTCACTTCAGCCACGATGAGGGCCGCCATGCGCGGCGTAAACTGGCTCGATGGTTTCCACAGCAGTGAGTGAAGTGAAGGGTGGCCTCCCGGTCATCGCGTTCGCATCCCCCGAGGACTGGGCGACATGGTTGACACAAGAACCAACTGGCTCAAAGGGCCTTTGGCTCAAGCTCGCCAAGAAAGGTGCCGAGACACGTTGTGTCTCCCGCCGGGAAGCCATCGAAGTAGCTCTTTGTCATGGCTGGATTGATGGGCAACTCGATAAGTATGACGACCAATGGTGGCTGGTTCGATTCACGCCGCGCTCGCCAAAGAGCAAATGGTCAGAAGTCAATCGCACAGCGGCATTGAAGCTCATCGAAGAGGGCCGGATGCTTCCATCTGGGTTAACACAGGTCCGTGCAGCTCAAGCCGATGGGCGTTGGGATGCAGCCTATGCACCCCAGAGCACGGCAGTCGTCCCCGCGGATTTGCAGGTGGCGCTTGATGCATCTCCTGTGGCCAAGCGCTTTTTCGAGAAACTCGACGGCGCCAATCGCTTTGCAATTTTGTACAGAATCCAGGACGCGAAGACGCAGAAGACGCGTGTCCAGCGCATCGAAAAGTTCGTCGGCATGCTCGCTCGGGGTGAGACGATACATCCCGCCAAGAGGCTCTCAAGCAGTTAGCGTGCCGCAAGGTCCGCTCGCGGCCGAATTCTGCCGGAGACCCGCCCGGTTCGGCATGTCCGGGCGGCTCACCGCCTCAGGCGTCGCTCTGCTGCGCCGGCGGGCGTACTGCCGGGTCCCGACGCGCGGCGAATCATGAACCCGGCTCGGAAACAAGAAATCTCCAGCCTTCGACTGCGCCGCGGCAATCCACGCCTCAACGGCCAGCCGCGTCGGGCCTGTCATCTCGGCCGCAAGCCCGAAGCTTGCTGACGATGCCCAGGTTGAAGAGCGCAAGCTCTCTCACACACCCTTGGAGCTGCAAACGCACCCGGATGGCTCTGCGCTATTCGAGGTTGGCGTCGATACGGACGATCAGCCCGAGCTCATTCACGAGGATCTCCAGCAACCCAATCTCGTGCCCGAAGTCGCCGGTGAAGTCGACTCGCACGCGCGCTCGGTTGTCGCCCAGGCTCTTGATTGACAGGCAGCGCGTTGCCGTTTGATAGTGGATGAAATACCGCTCGATGTATTCGCGAATGCCAGCATGGCCGTCGAAACGATGGCCGGTGGAAGGGTCATCAATCACCGCATCCGGCGCGAACAGGGTCAGCGCGCGCGCGACATCGAATGCATTGGTGGCTGCAATCAGCGCATCGGCGACGCCGCGAAGGTTATCCCTTTGCCGGGGCATCGCTCAACTCCCGTGTTGCCAGCTCTTGTAGACGAATTCGAGGCTGTAGCCGTCGAGGTCCCGGACCTGCGCTGCATAGTAGCGCGGGTCGTAGTGAAGCTGCGCTCCGGGCGGATGAATCTCGGTCGCGCCGGCTGCCAGTGCTTCTGCATGAGCCAACTTCACCATTTCCTCGGAGTCGGCAACGAAGCCGACGTGCACCGCGCCGGGCGCAGCAGCTCCCTGTCGCAGCCAGAAGAAAATGCGCCCTTTCGCACCGAAGCCCTTGAGGTCAGGGTGACCCGCGGGGCCGTCCTTGCCGTCATAGTCGTGTCGGTTGATGATCCCAAGGATGGGAAGCACCTTCTCATAAAAGGCGACTGAACGGTCGATGTCGTTGACCGTGAGGAAGATGTGGTCGAGCATGGGACGTATCCTTTCAAACGGTATAGCCACCTGCGACCTCAGTGGTCTGGGCATTGACCCAGCGGGCAACTTCCTCCGGCTCGCCCACTCGCCCGAGCGCGGTCTGTGAAGCCAGCATGGACTCGAACTCGGCATTCAGGCCGCCGCCGAGTTCAGTGCGGATGGCACCTGGCGACAACGCATCGACCCCGGTGCTGGCGCCGATGCCTCGGCTGCCTCCGGCAATGACGATGATGCTCATGTGTGTCTCGGGTGAAGTCAAGTGACTCCACGATAGACGCCCGCCCGCATCTTCGCCCGCCTGTTCCTGTCTGATTCCTGCCTATTTCTGCTTCTGTGCTTGTCCTTGGGCAAGAGTCGAAGTTCAATGGCGCCATGGAAGAACAACTGGACGAACTCCGAAAGCTGGCTGCCCACGCACAGAACCGGCGGACCGAGACTGGCATCCCGCGTGTGGCGATGGTCCGTGGTGCCATCCCGGACCATGAGCTTGCCGCCGTGTATGACCCGATGGTCAATCTCATCCTGCAGGGCAGCAAGTCGATGACCGTGAGTGGGCAGACGCTGCACTACGACCCCGCCACCTACTTCGTCATGTCAATCGACCTCCCGGCGGCCGGCGTCGTGCGAAGCAGCAGTTCCGGTGCCCCGTATCTCGCCGTGAGTCTGACTCTCACCCCGTCCTGTCTGGCGGGCTTGTTGTCGGATGTGCCCGATTCTCCCGCCAGAAGAGGGCAAGAAAGAAGCTTCTCCGTTGCACCGGTGACGCCGGAGCTTCTGGATGCATGGGTCCGAATGCTGCGCCTGATGAAGAGTCCGTCCGATATCCCCGCACTGGCTCCAGCTTACGAGCGCGAGATTCTCTACCGGGTGCTGCAGGGCCCCATGGGCTGGATGTTGCGCGACGTCGCGACGCCCGATACTTCGTTGGCACGAATCCACCGGGTGGTCCAGCGCATCCGCCACGAATTCGCGCGTCCCTTGCGGATGGAGGAACTGGCCGAGGACGCAGCCATGAGTGTTTCGGCGTTTCATCGCCATTTCAAGGCAGTGACCACGCTCAGCCCTCTGCAATATCAGAAGCAAATCCGCCTGCTTCAGGCGCGAACACTGCTCCTCGCGGCAGGCTACAACGTTAGCTCGGTGGCCCACGAGGTCGGCTATGAAAGCCCGACCCAGTTCAGCCGTGAATACGCCCGTGCGTTCGGACTTCCTCCCGCGAAGGATGCTGCGCGAATCACCGCAGTCTTGAGGTGAACTTGAGGCGTCCGCTTCCGACGACGACCGCATCCGCGCTGGCCGCGTCCTGCAGCGTCGCTTAAGCTTCCACCACCATACCGTTCATGGAGCGCACCTTGTCAGAAGGGCTGGCGATGGAAACGCGCGAGCGCGCGGCCTGGTCGCTTCCTCAACTCGACGACAGGTTTCAGCCCCGCCGTGCCGCCTCTATCGCGGCGATGTCGATCTTTCTCATGGTCATCATCGCGTCGAACACGCGCTTGGCCGCCGCGCGGTCGGTGTCGGCCAGCGCCGCGGTGAGGACGCGCGGGGTGATCTGCCATGACAATCCCCAGCGGTCCTTGCACCAGCCGCATGCGCTCTCCTGGCCGCCATTGCCGACGATCGCGTTCCACAGGCGGTCGGTCTCGGCCTGGTCGTCGGTCGCGATCTGAAAAGAGAAGGCCTCGTTGTGCTTGAAATGCGGCCCGCCGTTCAGGCCCATGCAGGGAATGCCGGCAACAGTGAACTCGACGACCAGGACATCGCCCTGCTTGCCGTCGGGATAGTCGCCCGGCGCACGGATGACGGCGCCGACAGCGCTGTCGGGGAATGTTTCGGCATAGAAGTTTGCGGCGTCAACAGCAGCGCCGTCGTACCACAGACAGATCGTGTTCTTGCTGGTCATCGTTTCTCCTGAAGCGTTGAGCATCCGGCATCCGGCATCCGGGGGCCGTCCAAAGACCTTCCATCGTCCTCGTCGCGGGGATCTCGGGCTATCGGATCGGACGGATGCCGTTGTAGGGAATCTCCGATGCCGCCCACGCCTCGCGGCGGGCGCGGGCGGCGGCGCGACGTATCGATTCGCACTGGCGGCCCGCAACCCTCCTGACGCGCCGGGCTCGTCTACGAGGATCGGCACCCGGCGCGTGGCGCCGCGATCACCACTTCACCTTCAGCCGGGCGGCGTCCCAGGCGCGACCGAAGAAACCGGCGCTGTCCACGGCGCCGAGGGCCACCAGCGGGACTTCGGTCAATGGCTGGTCGGCAACGGTGACCTTCAGCGAGCCGATGGGCTGGCCGAGCGTGAACGGAGCGATCAGCGGGTCTGCTTCCACGACCTGCGTCTTGACCTTCGCCGACGAGCCCGCGGGCACGGCCACGACGATGGGCTCGGCGCGGCCGATCTTCACCGTATTCGCCGCGCCCTTCCAGACGCGCGGCGTCGCCACGGCCTGGCCCGCCGCGAACAACTGGACGTCCTCGTAGGCGGTGTATCCCCAATTCAGGAGCTTCTGCGTCTCGTCGGTGCGCATGCGGTCGCTGCTTGCGCCCAGAACGATCGAGAGCAACTGACGGCCACCCGGCAGGTTCGGCGCATCGCGCTTGGCCGTCACGACGACGCAGAAGCCGGCTGCGTCCGTATGTCCGGTCTTCAAGCCGTCGACGGTCGGATCGCGGAACAGCATCGTGTTGCGGTTGGTGTCGTTGGCCGCCGGCGTACCCGGATAGCGGTACTTCTTCATCGAGGAGTAGTTCACCTCCTCCGGAAAGTCACGCCTGAGCCGCACGGCAAGAATGCTGAGATCGCGCGCCGTCGTCAGGTGCCCCGGGGCCGGGAGCCCTTCCGGATTCTTGTAGGTCGTGTTCTTCATGCCGAGCTCCTTGGCCTTCTCGTTCATCATCTCGACGAAGCGCTCGACGGTCCCGCCCACCCCCTCTGCCAGTGCGACTGTGGCGTCGTTGCCCGATTGAACGATCAGGCCCTTGATCAGATCCTCCACCGGCACCTGCATCTTGGGGTCGATGTACATGCGCGAGCCCGGCATCTTCCAGGCGCGAATGCTCACCGGCAGGGTCTGCTGCAGCGAGATCTTCTTGGCCTTGAGCGCGTCGAAGACGAGGTAGGCCGACATCAGCTTGGTGAGGGACGCAGGCTCGACCGGCGTGTCGATGTCCTTCGCCGCGAGGATCTGGTTGGATGTGACGTCGAGGAGCAGATAGCTGGGCGCAGCGATCTCGGGAGGGACCGGTACCTGCGCATGTGCAATGAGCCCGATGGAGGTGGCGCCGATCAGCGCCAGCGCGCGAAGCGCTCGAGTGAGACGAGTCATGAAGGTCGAATGATGAAGAAGGTCCGCCAGAGGGCGGACCCTCGAAATTCCAGGGTCCCAGATTGTCCGCCAAGGAGCACGGGCCTTCCCATCGATCCGAGAAACTGTTTGTAGGACATGGCGATCAGATCGGCTTCGAGACCCGAACTCCCGCAATGGCCCAGGCAGGAGCCACGAACGCCATCAAGGGAAGGGGCTCGGACACGCCTGGCCGCCGGGCCCCGCGAGTCACGCCGATCCGAGGATCGAAGGCAACTCCGGCACCAGCGCCTGCGGCGCGCGCGCGAGGGCGAATTCCAGCGTCGACAGCACCGCGGCCGCCACTTCCTTGTGCGAACCCGCGTCCATGGCCATCGTGTTGTAGTAGTCCAGGTCCTTGCGCGCGTTGGCCACCGAGAAGCGGAGTCCGGAGGTGTCGCCCGCCAGAAGGAAGGGCTTGAGGCGCTCCAGCGCGACCCCGCCGCCGCCGCCCTTGGCCAGCACATCCACGAAGGCTTCGGGCGAGACCTGGCTGCGAAGCGCACAGGCGGCCGCTTCCGACAGCAGCGTCACCATGCCCAGCGACACGTAGTTGTGCAGCAGCTTCATGCTGTGGCCCGCGCCCTCCGGACCCATGTGCGAGATGTTCTCGGCAAAGCACTGCAGCAGCGGCCGGCATTCCTCCAGAAGCGCCGCGTCGCCGCCGACCAGCAGGTTGAGCCGGCCTTCGGCCGCTTCCTTCGGCGTGCGCGTCATGGGACTGTCGAGGAAGCGCCCGCCCGCCGCCCGCACCGCCTGCGCCATGCGCACGCTGGACGAAGGGATCGCGGTGGAACAGTCGATCACCACGGCGCCGGGCCGCAGTCCTTCGAGAATACCGCCCGGGCCCTGCAGCACGGCCTCCACCTGCGGCGAGCCCGTGAGCACCAGGATGATCACGTCCGAGCCCTCCGCCAGCGCCTTCAGGCTGCCGAAGCCCTTGGCCCCCGCGGCCTTGAGATCGTCCACCGGCTGATTGCCCGAGTGCTCGAACAGACCCAGTTCGTAGTCCCGCCTGACGATGTTGCTCGCGATGCCGTGGCCCATCATGCCGATGCCCACCATGCCGATATGCTTCATTGGTTCTCGCCCTTTCGATGTGTATTTGACTGACCCGCGGATTCTGCAACTGTCCGCTCAACCCGGACGCGGCGTCGACAAAACGCGCTTGAGGTACTGCGGATCGACCCTCTTCTGAATGACGCCCCCGGAGACATGAAACCCATCCGACTCCGGGTGCCGGCGTTCGCGACCGGCATCAACCCCGACGAGCAAGCTGCAGGGTGCGCCGTTCGATGCCGCCGGCGGCGAGGGCCGATGGACGCGCGCCGGTGCCGCAAGGCCCCGGCCTGAGGGCGGTTCCCGACCTCGAAGCGCTCGCGGGCTATCGCACCCGGGCGCCCGAGGGTTCGTCGTGAAGGTCCGATAGCCTGCAGGTCGCGGCGGCTCTCCGCGTGCTATGCGAGGGCCTTTTCAGCGGCCCGGGCGGTCTTCGCGACCATCTCGCGCATCCACGCATGGCCCAAGTCGTGCTCGTCGCGCCCATGCCAGACTGCGCGAAGGGCCGACGTACCGGCCTGGTACGGCGGTTGTCGGCGAATCAGGTCGCCGCTCTTCGCGAGAACCACGGCCAGGGATGCGGGCACGATCGACAGCATGTGGGTGTCGCGAAGCAGCGCAGGAATCGCGAGCGCGTGCGGGACGGTGACTCTCAGCCTTGGCGCCTCCTTCGATTCGAGGAGCGCCTCCTCCAACGCGCGCCTGTCGAACATCTCCGACTGGCGCGCGAGGCCGCGCTCGACGATGAAGCCCCCCACCGCGCCTTCCTCCTCCCCGCCGACAGACAGGGTGACGAGCGGATACCTCGTCAAGTCGCGCAGCGTGAGCTTCCGGCGGGAAGCGGGGTGTCCCTTGCTCATCAGGATGGCCTCTCCCTGGGACATCAAGGTTCGCGAGTTCAGGCGCGGTGGCATCTGGGAAAAGATGCCGACGGCCAAGTCGATGCGTCCGAGGTCGATCTGCTCGGCCAAGTCCAGCCGCGTGGACGGCCGGATGACGAGGTCCACCCCCGGAGCGACCTCTTGCAGTTCGCGGGACAAAGGCGCAACGATCACGGCAGTCACGTGATCGTTCGCCGCGATGACAAAGCGCCGGGTGGACTTCTCGGCCGAGAACGGCTCCACGCCCAGGACGACCTCGATGCGGCGCAGTGAGTCCCGCAGGCCCGGTGCCATCGCCGTCGCACGGCCGGTCGGCACCATGCCCTTCCCCGTGCGCATGAAAAGCTCGTCGCCGACAAGCTCACGCAGCCTCCGGAGCGCATGGCTCACCGCCGATGGCGTCAGATTGAGGCGCTTGCCCGCCAGCAGCAGATTGCGGTCTTCATAGACCGCCTCGAACACCTTCAACAGGTTCAGATCCATGCGGCCGATGCTCATGATCTCACTCCAACACTTGAACGGCATGCATTATGTAATTGCAAAGACATCAATTCCATTCATTTCATGTTTCGCCCATGATCGCGTCCAGTCATTCATCAGGAGACGCGACCATGACGGCCGATACCCTCATCAAAGAGCGAGAAGCGCTGATCGAGCGCTGCATACCCTTCCTCGAGGAAGTGAAGGACATGACCGCCGGCACCGCGGCCGAACGCTGGCTGAACCAGAAGTACGGGCCTGAGAGCGAGCTCTACCAGACCCTGGCTTGCCTGGTGAGGAAGGGCGTGGTGGACGGCTGGGCAGCCAAGGTCGAGATCGACGGCCCCACCTACCGCCGCAGCCGCGTCGCGGAGCCCTCGGAGCGCACGCTCTACTTCAGCATCACGGCCGTCTATATGGATAGCACCGGGAACAGGCAAGGCCACCCCGACGACCGATTCCGCGGGCAGTACCACGGTCATCCTTATGGCGAGTTCAACATGGTCGTCCCCCTGAACCCCGGGGCCGCCTTGAACGGGCCGAATGGCTGGTGCTTCGGCGGCTGGACCGCCCCGTCGCCGGGCAGTCACCACTATCCGGAAGCAAAGGGTGGCGCCGTCATCGCGCTGTTCTTCCTGCCCTCCGGCCGGATCTCCTATCACGACGCGCCGCAGGAGTGATCCATGGTCCAGACAGCAACCGAATGGTCCCAGGAGGCGATCGCGAGATGCGTCGCCACCGTCGTGCGCTCGCGCCGGTCGGTGCGCGCCTTCAAGGCGCAGCCGCTGCGCCGGGAACTCGTGGAAGAGATCCTGGAGGATGCGGCGTGCGCCCCGAGCGGCGCCAACATCCAGCCTTGGCGGGTGTACGTGGTCAGCGGCGCGATCAAGGATGAGTTGGCCGGCGCCCTGGTTTCCGCCTTCCGGGCCGGAACCGCACCGGCGCCCGCGCACTTCCCCGAGCCGTTGCCCGACATGTTCCGCACGAGACTGATCGACTTCGGGGCGCGCTACTACGCTTCGCTCGGCATCGATCGCAACGACACCCCGGCGCGCACACGCCAGACCGAGCGGAACTTCTCCTTCTTCGGCGCGCCGGTCGGTCTGATCTTCAGCATCGACCGCCGATTGAAGCCGCACAGCTGGATCGACCTCGGGCTCTTCGCGCAGAACGTGATGATCGCCGCGAAGGCGCGGGGCATCGACACCTGCCCGCAAGTCGCCTTCGCACAGTTCCATGAGCCGATCGCGGCGCACCTGCACCTGCCGCCGGAGGAAGTGACCGCCTTCGGCATGTCCATGGGATACGGCGATCCGCAGGCCGAGGTGAATCAGCCAAGGATGCCACGGGAGCGCGTGCGGGACTTCGCGCGGCTCTTCGGGTTTCCGGCCTGAGCCGGTCGCACTGTCAACTCTTGAAGAAGGAAAACGCACATGAATACCTCATGGCTTGCTGCCGCCGCCGTCGCGGCTGGCGCCATCGGCGCCCTCGCGCCCATCCCCGCCACCGCGCACGAATCGGCGGAGAGAGTCACCCCGGCACTGCGGCAAGCGATACCCAACATCCCCGGCAAGTCGCTGGTCGCCGTCCTGGTCGACTATCCCCCTGGGGGCGCTTCGCCGGCCCATGTGCATGCGAAGTCTGCATTCATCTACGGCTATGTGGTCTCCGGTGCCATCGAATCCCAGGTGAACGATGGACCCAGGCAGATCCTGCGCGCCGGGGACAGCTTCTACGAGCCCCCGGGCGCGAGACATCCTGTCAGCCGCAACGCGAGCAAGACCCGGCCCGCGAAGCTCCTGGCTGTGTTCGTGGTCGACACCGACGACACCGCACTCACAACACCCACCCAATGATCCGATCTCCGGAAATACAACCATGAGCAAGCGTCTCGACTACAACGAAATCGCCCCGGGCGGCGCCAAGGCACTGGGCAACCTGTACGGGTACGTCGCGCAGAGCGGCCTTTCGCCCGTTCTGGTCGATCTGGTGTACCTGCGTGTTTCGCAGATCAACAACTGCGCCTTCTGCCTGGACATGCACACGCGTGACCTGTTGAAGAAGGGGCAGGCCATCGAGAAGCTCGCCCTGCTGCAAGCGTGGAGGGAGGCGGGCACTCTCTTCGACGAGCGGGAGCGTGCCGCGCTGGCCTGGGCGGAATCGGTGACACGCGTGGCGGAGACCGGCGTCCCCGACAGCGACTACGCAGCAGCGCGTGCCGTGCTCGGCGAGCAAGAACTGGTCGACCTCACCATTGCCATCGGGCTGATGAACACCTACAACCGCATGGCGATCAGCTTCCGGAACACGCCCCAGGCGCTCGTCGCCAACTAGGGTCGGGCGGCCCGGATACCGACGCCGAACGCGCAGGCCACCGAGTCCAAAGCAGGAGCCCCAAAGCCAACACGCACCCGGCAAGGACAAGCGGTGCTTCGCGCCTGCGTTGGCGTTCGCGCGCACGCGCCGTCAACTCACGCACCACGAAATCCTCGCCCCGGGCCATCTCGTTGAAGGCTTGCTGGAATGTCCCGATGCGGCGAATCGCTTCATCGGAAAGGCCGTCCCCCTGCCAGCGTGACTGCCTCTCCTGCTGCGTGAGCTGATTCGCCTGCGCATGTTTCAACCTGGCAGACGCGACCGCTTCCGCATACCTGCCTCGTTCAGCAGGTGTCAGGAAACGCTCCGGGCCGACACCCGTGAGCTTCTCGACGAACACGACCAGGGGTTGATCGGCGCCCGGCTCGGCGACAAGCCAGAGCATGGCCAGGACAATCACGACGAGGATGCCTGCGCAGACCGCGCGCGCGAGCGAGCGCACGCGCGCCAGCCGCGTTTGCGTCGACCCCCGCGCAACGCCACGCAACGCGCAGGCAAGCAGGAGTACGGCCGCAAACGCAATGACAAGGGCAGCCCCGGCAGGCAGATCCCATGCGAACGACGCTCCAAGCCCCGCGGCGCTTGCAATGACCCCGGCACTCCAGCCGACGAGATACGACACCGCGGGTCGGGTGGAGAAGAGTGTTCCGATGATGGAAGGAATGATCAGAAAGCAGAAGACAAGCAGCACCCCGGCGATGGCCACGGAGCTTGTGACGACCAAGCCGAACAGAAAATAGAAGAGAAAGTCCCAGACCATGTCGCCTCGCGCGTGCGTCGATGGCGCAGGCCCGCTCGCCCTGCCGATTGGCTTTCGAACGAGCCAAAGAATCGTCCCGATCACCCCATACATGATCAGAAGCTTGGGCAAGTCCTCGAAGGACATTCCCAGGATGCTGCCGATGAAGATCTGCTTGACCTGCTCTCCTCCTTGAGGCGACTGATCCACGGCGACGATCGTCGCGGCGGTGCTCACCACGTAGACGATGCCTATATACGCCTCATGGCCGAAATCCTTCGGCAGCGCGCGAGCGAGTGCCAGCAGTGCCGCGCCCAATGCCGAGAAGAAGAGCGTGTATGCAAGGCCGCCCGCGCTGGTCGGATCGTGTCCCGCTGCGAACGCAAGCGTGGCGCCAAGCGCGGACATCTGCGCGAGCGCGAGGTCGACGAAGATGACGCCCCGCCGCAGGACGTGCACGCCGAAGCCTTCATGAATGGCGACGAATATCGCGCAGCCTGCGAATGGCGGCGCCAGCAGAGCGATCAATTCCATCAGTGACATGGTGGACGTCCTACCGAGAAGCGCCGAGCGCACGTGCAAGCGTGTTGACGTTGTATTCCATCAAACCGAGGTAGTCCCCCGCCTGGGGCACGCTGCCCACGGCGGGCGCGAGCTGGACCAAGGGCACACCCAGGCGTGCCGCTACTGCCTCGGCGAAGCGCCTGGGCTCGTTCGTCTTCTGCAGGATCGCACGAACCGTGCTCTGCCGCGCTTGCGCCAGCAGGGATGCAAGGTGCGCGGCACTTGGCGTCACCCCTTCCCTCGGTTCGATGAATCCGGCAACGTTCAGGTGGAAGCGGCGAGCGAAATACGGCCAGCTGTTGTGATACGCGAGGACAGCGGCGCCACGGAAAGGCGCCAAAGTCTGCGCCCAGGCATCCATCCCATGACGGAGTCGTTCGAGAAACCGATTGCGATTCTCCAGCACGGCCTCTGCGCCGGAAGGCAAGCGCCTTGCGATTGCCGCGCCGATCGTCGCCGTCATCGTTTCGGCGTTGGCCGGATCCAGCCAGTAGTGGGGGTTGGCCATGCCATGCGCGTGGGTGTTGTTCTGGGCAAAGGGGTCGCGCCCATTCACCTCCAGCAGCGGAACCCCGGAAGACGCGTCGACCACCGAGTCGGGGTCCCTGGGAAGGCCGGTGCGCCCTCCCCGGCCGAGCAGTTTCTCCAGCCAATGGTCGTAGCCCAGGCCGACCCTCACCACGAGCGCGGCGTCGGCGATCAGCGCCAGGTCGCTCGCTCGCGGTTCATATGACTCGGGGTCCGCAAAGGGCGGTATGACGGCCTGGACCTCAACGAGCTCGCCACCGACCGCGGCGACCAGGCTGGCAAGGTCGCTGGTCGTCGCGACCGTGCGCAGCTGCGATGCGCTCGCATGCGGCCGGAGCTCGCCTGCGCGGACGCCGACGGCGGTGAGCGTGCCCGCAACAACGGCCCGCCTCGTGATACCGGCGGGTGCGAGCATCACCGACCGCCGGTCCAGAGGCTCTTCTTCATGAGACAGTGCACCTCGCGCTCCGCACCGACGGGTGAGCCCAGGCGGCAGTCCATGGCCATGCTGGCGAGCGAATAGGCGTCCAAGCGAGAGAGGCCCTTCTCACCCGCGAGTCTGTCGATCATGGAGAGCGCCGCCTCGTCCATTGCCTTGTTCAGATCCGGGTCCTTGGCGTAGGTGACCAGGTTGTCTCGATCGTCGTGCGTGGGCAGCGCGGCCGCGGGGGTGCCCTTTCTCTTCGGCACCATGCAGTAGGTGCCTTTCAGCACGTTCACGACTTCAGCGATGCGGCAGTCCCATGTGGACAACATGGCCGAGCGCGCTTCCGCGGGCCCGACGCCGCTCTGCTCGGCGATCAGCCTGGCCGTCTGTTCCTGCACCAGGTTGAAGGCCAGGTTCAGATCCTTGTCGTATCCGACGGCCAGCCAGTGAGTGGGCGTCTCTATGCGGGGCCATTCCAGCTTCCTTCCCTTGAGCACGGTCACCGTCAGGGGAAGTTCCTTGAACGACGTCTCGAGGGCCGTCAGATTGACTTCGCCATTTCCCTGCGCGGCGTGAGAGTCGCCGGACCAGAGCATGCCTCCTTCGACGAAGACCGGCAGGTACAGCGTTGTTCCGGACACCATCTCGTTGATGTCCAGATTGCCGCCGAATCGACCCGGAGGGACGGTGCTGTAGTGACCTGGCTCGGCGCGCGCGACAGCGAGCAGTCCCGGGAATGGACGAAGAGGAATGTCGATACCCGGCGCGAACTCCACACGCTGCTTCTCGTTGTCCAGGAGGAAATACTTGAGCTGCCCCTGCGAGAACTGCTTCGGGAACGCTCCGGCGAATCCGGGATAGCTGAAGTTCAGCGCGTAAGAGGCAGGGACGATCTTGCCGATTTCGATCTTCAGGACGTCTCCGGGCTGGGCACCCTCCACATACACGGGCCCGGTGATGGAGTGCGGGCCCCTGCCGGGCGATTCCGCCTGCTCCTGCCTGGCGCGCGCGGTCATCTGGTCGATGGTCATTTCATTCATGACGACCTGCTTGTCTCCGTGGATCAAGGTCTCCATCACGATCGTGTCTCCGGAACGGATCCTGGCGACCGGGGGCTGCGAGTTGTCGAACCAGCCGAACTGTGTGGTCTGCGGGTTGCCTTCGAGGCGAACCACACTTCGCTTGTCGAGGCCGCTGCCGGCTGTGGAGGCCTTCTGGGCATGGGCCGCCAGCGGGAGGCCGCCCCCCGCAATGAGCAGCATCGCGGCCACGAAGCCACCGCCAAGTGCATTGGCAAGATATGTCATTGTTGTCTCCGTCCTTGTTCTATTGGCGCAATGAATGCGCTCGCCCGCCGCGGCTGCCGGGTCTCATTCCCGGCGACGATCGACGGTGTGCAGGGCACGCCACGGGTTTCCGTGGCCGCCGCGATGGGTGCCTAGTGGTCGAAGCTCGTCAGGGTGGCACCTTCATCATGGATGTAGACCACGAGCATGCTCGCCGGCTCCGTCGTGCTCGCGTTGCGGCTCACGACATGGTGTTCACCGCGACGCTCGAAGCGCCCCTCGCCGGCGCGATAGACCTTCGCGTCGCCATGCCCTTCCGTTTGAGAAAGGATGCTCCCGGACAGGACGAAGGCAAAGACATCGGCGTCATGCCGATGCGCCTTCGATGCACCGCCGGGGGGGTAGTGGACGATCTGGGAAGTGAGAACCTTGCCTGGTGCGATGGATAGCTTTTCGGACAGGACGGACTCCAGGGCGCGCCCGCTCAGGGGAGCGGTCGTGGTCTGGCTCCAGGCGGGTGCCGCGCTCAGCAGCGTTGCTGCAGCAATTGCCCCCCATGCGGGGCGGATCTTGCTTGCAAGAATGGCGGACAAGAACATCAGGTCAGTCTCTTTCTGGTCGAGTGGTGCATTGCTTTCTGCGCCGGACCAGCGTTCGCGAGAGTCTCTCGGGATGCTGGCGGCTTCGTCAGCATAGGGTCCGGCCGCCGGGCGGGCCGGTCCAAGATCGGTCGATCGGACCAGACCAAGGCCTGGTCGGCTCAGGCGCGCTGAGCCATGCGGTTGTCCGTCGCCGCGCGCCCGGCATGCGGCGGAAGATGGGCCTGAAGCACCCCGCGCAGACACAGCGCGGCATCCATCGCGCCTTCGGGAAGGACGTTGGTGAAGCCGAGCAGCAATCCGGGGCCCGTGTTCGCGTGAAGGCTCATGGGCGAGAGCGCATTCACAGCCAGCCCACGGGAGCGTGCCGCCGCGGCCAGAGATACATCGTCGACCTGAGCGGGCAGCCGAAGGAGCAGATGCATGCCGCAGCTCTCCGCGCGCCCAAGGGCCCCGAAAGCCTCGTTCAGTGCCTGCGCCAAGGCCAGCCTTCGCTCGGCGTAGAGGCTTTTCATACGCGCCAGGTGGCGCGCGAAGTGTCCCTGGGCAATGAAGTCGCACACCACCATCTGATCGAGCAGCGACTGGTGCGCCGGCAGCAGCGCCGCCGCATACTCCAGCCGCGGCACGAGTGATTCGGGTGCCACGAGGTAGCCATGGCGAAACCCCGGGAACAGCACGTTGCTGAACGATCCCAGATGCAGCACCCGATCCGTCGATTCGGCGGGTGCGCACAGGGCTTGCGTCCTGTCCGCGCAGGTCAGGTTCTCCTCGTAGTCATCCTGGAGCACCCAAGCGTGCGACCGGCCGGCCCAGGCCAGCAATTGGCGGCGCCGGCTTGCGGAAAGCGCGCAGCCCAGGGGGAACTGCGCGACCGGTGTGATCAGCGCGGCCCGTGCATCGGAAGCGCAGGCGATGCCGGCGGAGACGTCCATTCCGAAGCCATCCACCGGCACGGCGATCGGAACGCCTCCGGCCAGCCTGATGGCTTCGCGCGCGGGCGGAAACGCCGGGTCTTCGACCAGGACCTTGTCGCCGGCGGTGAGCAATGCGCGCGCGGCCAATGACAAGGCACCCAAGAACCCGGACGTCACAAAGACCTGCCTTTCGCTGCATGCGAGTCCGCGGCCAATCGCGAGGTGATTGGCGATCGCACGGCGCAGCGGCGCAAAGCCGCTGGGCTCCTGATAGACCATCCTGGACAAAGACAGCGACCGTGCGTGCCGCGCCGCCAGCCTGGACCAGAGCTTGCGAGGAAATGCGTCCAGCGCGGGCAGCCCCATCTGAAACAAGCTCGGCGGTTGCGCCGCCTCCGAAGCCAGTCCGGGCAACAGCGGCGCAGACGTTCGAAGGAGGGGTTGAGGCGCTTGCGTGCGCGCTGGCAGCACCCGGGTGCCCGCCGCGGAGCGACGGGCGACGTACCCTTCGGCCGCAAGGTTGCTGTACGCGAGCTCGACGGTGGCGCGGGAAACGCCCAACTGCGAGGCCAGATCGCGCGAAGACGGCAGGCGCGCGCCCACACCGAGCGCCCTGGAGGCGATTCGCCGCTTGATCCCGTCCGAAATCTGCTGGTGAAGCGGCACGCTCGCTCGCGATTCGAGCCGCCAACCCTCAAGGCGCTCTTTGTCAGGCGGTGTGGTCATGGTCTGCTTCCAAGTGAGCCGAGGCGCGGCTCAGCGCATCTGCATGCTATGAGTGTTCGTCCGGCGTCCTGCCCTGGGTTGCGATGGCGTGGTGGTCGTGGGCGGATGAACAAGCTTTCGGGACATCGCAGCCAGTTCGACCATTCCAGCTTGAAGCAAGGATGATGGTGCACATATCCTTCCGCCGGAAGTGTGGATCCTTGAACGCCAGGACGTCATCGTTGAAGGTCCCGAAGGTGCTGTCGGGGCGGTGCTTCATGCCCTGATAGAAGGCGTCGATGATTCCATGCTTGAAGTCGGATTCTCGGGGAAAGGCGGCGACCACGGCCTCGCGCTGCGAGTCGGTGAATTGGTCGTAGCCGCGGCCGGCGACGTCCATGCCGGCCCCCGCCTGCAGCAGCGCGATCTCCGGACGCATGAATTGCGGAATGCCGGGCGTTGTGTGGAGAGCGACGGCGTTCCAAACCGTCTCGATGTCGTTCGCGGAGATGCCGTGCCCCTGAAGAAAATCACGCGCGGCATTCGCGCCATCCACCTCGAAGCGAAGCTGGCTGCCTTCGTAGCGGGCGGTGAGGCCGATGTCGTGGAACATGGAAGCCGCGTAAAGCAGCTCGGGGTCGAATTTCAATCCCATCCGGTTTCCCGCCAGGACTCCCCAGCAATAGACTCGGACCGAGTGGTGGAAGAGCAGGTCGCTCTCGGTCTCGCGAATGAACTGGGTCATTTCGCGCGCGAGTTTGCTGTCGGGGATACGCACCCCTGGTATTTCCTGAAGCATCATGGCTTTCTCCAATGTCCAGTTCACGGGCTGTTCGCGACGCCGATGGAGGTCTGCGTCCTTTCCACGGAATGGTGGATTGCGATGATGGGCGAAACTTGAACTGAATGGAAATGATGTATCTGCAATTGCCAAATGCAGGCCATTCAATGACGGCCGAGGGCGATTCAGCCGCGATGCGCGGGGCGGCGGCCTTCCTGTCTGTGCGGAAGCGCCGACCTGCTTCAGCTTGCCCGGGAACCCGCGAATGTTGGCGATGACTGTGACCGTCAATGCAACGGACAGCCAGCGGTGCGTCTGCCGGACCCGGTGGTTCCGGTTCGAGGGGGCCTCCTTAGCGGCGCGCCTGGATCATCTTCCACCCGTTCCCCGACGGATCGCGGAAGCCGGCATCGACAGTACCGTAGCGATCCACGGGTTCCTGCGTGAACTCCACCCCCCGGGCGAACATTCGGTCGTAGGCAGCGCGGCAGTCGTCCACGGTCAGCACGAGCGGCGGCATGGCGCCTTTGGCCACGATGGCGCGCACTGTCTGCGCCGTCGCCGCATCAAGCACCGGCGGTCCGGGTGTGAACAGGCCGAGCTGGAACGAGGGCTGGTCCGGGTGCTGCACCGTGAGCCAGCGATAGTCGCCGTTTGCCACGTCCGTGTGGACGCGGAACCCGAGCTGCTCGACATAGAACGCGAGTGCTTCGTCTTGATCGCGCACGTACAAACCGACTACTTCAACGCCTTGAATCATTGGATCTCCTGTTGTTCGGGCTCATTTTTACCGCCTGTCGCCTGGCGTCGCTTCTCCGAAACTGCGGTCATGAGGTCGGGTCGGTGAGCGGCGCTGACAATGCAGACGGGCACGCGGCCCAGTTCGCGCGTCGTCGCCCTCACGCGCATCCGGACTGCGCTCGGACTATCGCCTGTGATATCGCGGAAGGTGCGCCCGAAGGTGCCCAGGCTCGCCCAGCCTGTATCAAAGGCGACGTCAGTGATGGACAGATCGGTTTCGCGGAGCAGCGTCATCGCCCGCTCGATGCGCCGCGTGAGCAGGTACCGGTGCGGTGGGATGCCGAAGGCCTGCTTGAACGATCGCGCGAAGTGGGCCTCGGAGACGCCACTCACCTGCGCCAGCCGCCCGACAGGCCACTCCTCGTGCGATGCGGCGTCTATCCGGTCCTTCGCGCGCAGCAGCCGGCGCAACAGTTCAGGATCCTGGTTTGCTGGGTCTCTATTCATGCCATCTCCGGACGCACATCGAGAGGCATTTGAGCCTCCTGGAGGTACAAATTCAGCGTCGTTCATTTCGAAGCGATGCTAGGCGGGCGCCGTCACCGGCGAGGACGCCATTTTGAGTGGCAGCCGCGCGGCGCCACCTTCGCTTCAAACGTGAGCATGCGCCGAGCATTGCAGTGGACGACCGGTCTGGGGCGAGCCGTTCGCAGGGACTGAAGGACTGGTCAGGGCCCAAAGCCGCCGTTCGCGCGTCCCGCACAGCGGTCATTCGCTGCGTGCCCAGAGCGGCCATCGGAGTTGCTCCGGAGCTGTCAGCGATTGCGGAGCGCCTCATGGCAAATTCCAGCCAGGCTAGGAAACGCCACTGCAGCGTGACCCACAAGTTCGGGCTCGGTAGAGAACGGGACGCCCTCTCTGTGCAGAGCTACCCACACCTTGTTCTCATCGATGCATTCACTGAGCCATATGGCCTTGGTCGTTTCGATGCGCGAGCCGTTGTCGGTCGTTCTCCACACCCACAGCGACAAAAGGTCGCTGATGTCCTCTCGACGTTCGTTGCGCACGTCCAGCGATAGGTCATCCCAAAGAAGATTTGCTAGGTCGCTGGCGGCCCCATACTGATGCAACAACCGCATCACGGTTGAATCGTCGCCTTGAAATTCCGTAGAACGTAGTGCCGCGACTTGGTCGAGCGCCGCGAGCGTGAGTGATGAGGTTCCGACAGTCATGAGGTCTACGAGGACTCGCTTGTAGGAGGGAGGTCCGGTTTTGGCCGAGGCCGTGTGGAAACGCAGTTGACACACCAGTATGCCGAACACGAGTCCACAGGTCCCGTCATTGAGCCTGCTGATGCCATCCAGTGCTGATCGCCGCGCAAACGCGCATTCCTCCTGTTCGTGATGTTCTGGACCACCCTCAGCCGTCATTAAAGGCGCTCACGCCCCTGCCAGCTTCATCGCCTTCATCGTTCTGGTCATGCCCAGGATGGCGATCACCCGCTTGAGGTTGTAAGCCAGCACATGCAAGCTCATTTCGGTGCTGACGTGCTCCAGCGTCTTCGTCAAGAAGTGCGTCCAGCCCATCCAGTGCTTGAGCGTGCCGAACACGTGCTCCACGGTGCGCCTTCGCAGCGTCATGGCGTCGGGCTTGCGATCAAGTCGATGCTGAACGCGCTCCAGGACTTCTTCATGCTCCCAGCGACGGATACGCCGGTAGTCGCCGGTCGTGCACGATTCCTTCATCGCACACCTGGGGCAGGCGCTGGTCCAATAGACATGTTGCTTGAGATTGCTTTCCACCGTGCTGAACCGATAGATCGCGCGTTCTCCTGCCGGACACTGGTATTCATCATCCCTCGCGATGTAGATGAAGTCGCCCTTGTCGAAGCGACCCTCAGCCTTCGCGTTCGAGGTCATCGGCTTGGGCACGAAGGCCGTAATGCCCGTGTCTTCGCACGCCTTGAGCTCGGTACCGTTGAAGTAACCGCGATCGGCAAACACTCTCAGCTTGTCTTTGCCCATGGCCTTGCGCGCCGCCTGCGCCATCTTGCTCAGCTGGGCGCGATCGCTACCGACGTTCGTGACCTCGTGGGCAACGATCAGATGGTGCTTGGCATCGACCGCCGCCTGCACGTTGTAGCCCACCAGGCCCGAGCCCTTGGCCTGTGAGTTCATCGAGCGCGAGTCTGGATCGGTGGTGGAGCGCTGGCCGTCGGGTTCGTGCCTCAGTTGCTCCTTGGTCTCGTCGAGCTGGCGCATCTGCTCGCGCAGCTTCTTGATCTTGTCCTGCAGCCGCTCGGTCTTGGCCTCGACCTCCGCGGGCTGCGTGCGGTCGGCGGTCTCCAGCGCGTCAAGGTAGCGCTGGATGCTCTGCTCAATCTGCCGCTGGCGCGCATCAATCTTGGCGGACGTGACGTTGCGGTCCCGGCTGTTGACCGCCTTGAATTTGCTTCCATCGATGGCCACGATGGCCTGCGTGAAAAGCTTGAGTTCCCGGCACATGCCGACGAAACGCTTGCAGACGTTGCGGATGCCCGCTCCGTTGTCGTGACGGAAGTCGGCAATGGTCTTGAAGTCCGGGGCCAGCCGGCCAGTGAGCCACATCAACTCGACGTTGCGTTGGGCTTCGCGTTCCAGGCGCCGGCTGGACTGGATGCAGTTCAGATACCCGTAGATGTAGAGCTTGAGCAGCACCGCAGGGTGATACGACGGTCGACCGGTGGAAGCCGGATCAACACCCTTGAAGCCCAGCGCTTGAAGGTCCAGTTCCTCGACAAAGGCGTCGACGACTCGCACCGGGTTGTCTTCGCCGATATAGTCGTCGAGACATTCCGGCAACAACGCGACCTGCTGTCGGTCTTCGCCTTCGATGAATCGCTTCATGCGCCACCTCGCTCTGACGGGTTGGCCTATTTTATTTTGAGTGAGACGATCGACGAAGTGTTTTCACACAACCTCGGCCGACTGCAGCCGGTTGCCGTCTCGGAGCCTTAGGCCCGAAGCAGAAGTAGCCTTTTCTCGGAAGCACCCATTTCTCCGCCGTTTTCTTCTCTCGCAGGTAGTGCTTTGCGACAGGCCTTGGTCGCAAGTCGACGAGCCATCTCCTTTGTGCGCGCGCCCAGCAGTATCACCCTATGCCCCTTGGCTACGCTAGCCAGAGGTGATGTCGGCGCTGAAGGTCGTTCTTCGAGGAACTGCCTACGATTGGATCTTCATGGCAAAACGGCATCCAGCTCAATTTCGACGAATGCTCCGTCCGGCAGACTTGCCACCCCAACTGCGGTTCGTGCCGGTCTGGTCGCGTCGGGCCATGCAATACATAGCACGGTTGAGGCCGCGTCGAGCACCGCGGTGTGCGAGGTGAAATCAGCGGTGCTGCGGACGAAGCCGCGAACGCGGCATACATCCAGGCGCACCGGCAGCGCGCCGCCACAAGCAGCCGCCACGGCTGCAAGCAGGTTCAGCATGGCGACCTTTGCTGCTGCGCAGGCCGGCTCCAACGACGCGCCAGGCGTGCACGTTCCGGAAATCGCCACACCGTCGATGCGGCAGGTCTGGCCGCTGACGGTGAGTAGCCGGCTTCCGCCTTGCATCGTCTGCAGATGAAAAGGCGCATAGCTGCCTCGAGGTTGCGGCGGTGCGGGTAGGCGATGCCCGGCAGCGGCAAGGCGCTGTTCTGGCGTTGTCGCGTTCATGGCTGCTCACCCCAGACGACTTGCCCGGTCAGCCAGCAGCCGACTATCACGCCATCGTCTCCAAACCGGGCTCGCACCTCAATGGCTGAAGGTCTGCCCATCGCATCGCCTTGCCGGACTGTGCAGACGATGGGTGCTACTTGTGAACCTGTAGCGATGGCGCCGGTGGCTGCAAGATGTCCCCACAAAGCTGCTGCCGCAATCCCTGTAGCCGCGTCCTCTGGGTAACCCGAGGACTTCGGGAATTGCCGCGCGGCAACGACTGGCTCGCCCGTCGCTGCCTTGTCTGCCATGGCGTAGGGATACAAGCCGGTTGAGCCGATGGATGCGCACAGTGCTTCCATCGCTGCGAAGTCGGGATGCAGCGCATTCAGCGAAGCCACATCGTGCAGTTGCACCAGGGTCTTGACCCGGCTGGTGCTGGCGTTGGTCATCACCGGAGCCAAGCCAGCGGGCAGGCCCAGCACCGCCCCGACACGTTGGCAGGCTTCGGGCGTCAGCGCCTCCGCTTGCACATTCGGCTGTGAAATCCATACGCGGGAGGCCACCGCATCCCACTCAGCATCGACCAGGCCGCTCAATGTTTCGATGCGTGCAGCAGGCGTGCGCCACTGGCCCCATTGGCGCAATGCCCACAGTGTGCCCACCGTGGCATGGCCACACATTTCCATCTCGTGATGCGGCACGAAGAAACGAAAGCGCCAGTCGGCATCGGATGCCGAGGCCGGCAGCACGAACGCCGACTCATGCCCGGTGGTCTTCGCGATGGACTGCATGTCCTGCCACAGAAGGGCCGACGCATCTGCGACGAGGGGTACGGGATTTCCGCCCGCTGCGCCTTTGACAAAAACATCGACTGTCCGCAATTCGCCTGTGGAGGGTGGTGTCATAGGGGACGAGGCAGGGGCGTTCTCAGTCAATTCTTGCACCTACGGCCTTGGCGATGCGCCCCCAGTAAGGAATGTCGGCCGCGACCGCAGCCTGCAGTTCGGCCGGGGTGCCGGGTCGCGCATTGATGCCCTTGGCGGCGTAGTCGGCGGCCACGGCGCGGTCGGCGAGGACCTTGTTCAGCGCATTGTTGAAGCGCTCCACCACATTGCTTGGCGTGCCACGTGGAAAAGCTACGCCGTACCAAAGGGACTGGGTGAAGTTCGGGATGCCCTGCTGCTGGAAGGTAGGCACGCCTGCCAACAACGCGTTTGGTGCGGTGGTCGCCACGGCCACCAGCTTCCCGCTCCGGATATACGGAACCAGACCGGCCGGGTTGTCGAACATCAGTTGAACCTGCCCTCCCATGAGGTCGGTATAGGCCGGCGCCGCCCCTCGGTAAGGCACATGCACCAGCGGCACGCCCGCATAGGACTTGAATTGCTCACCCAGCAGGTGCGACACGGTACCCGCACCGACGGACCCGAAGCTGTACTGCTGCGGGTTCTGCTTGAGCGTGGCGACAAGCGATTTCACGTCGGTGCCGTGGACCGCGGGGTTGGTTGCCAGCACATACGGGGAGGTGCCGATGAAGCCCGCATACACGAAGTCGCGTAGAGGGTCGTAGGGCAGGCGCGGATAAACGCTTACGCTGACGGCATGGGTACTGGTGGTGGCCAGCACGGCGGTGTACCCGTCAGGCGCGGCCTTGGCCACGTAAGTCGAACCGATGGTACCGCCGGCACCGCTGCGGTTATCAATCACGACCGGTTGCCCCAGTTCCTTTTGCAGTTGGGGCTGAATGCTTCGGATGGCCAGGTCGGTGCCGCCTCCGGCTGGAAAAGGAACCACGATGGTGATGGGGCGGGTGGGCCAGGCTTGCGCCGAAGCGATGGCAGGGGTGAGCAAGGCGAGCAGACCACTGGTCGCCAGCAGGGCCTGGGCGAGTACTTGACTGCGTGTAGGTATGAGACGAGGAAGATGCACGAGAACTCCAGAGAGCATGACGACGCCTTCATGCTAGGAGCGAGCTTGTCGCCGCGCGAACCAGAAGGCGACAAGGCGCCAACCGATTTGCGACGCCAGCGGAGCAGCGCCGGCCGAGAGAAAAACACCTCAGGGCTTAACTTCGCGCAGGAGCCGGTTCAAGTGGCCGCTGTGGGTGAAGCACAGCTGTTGGCTGACCAACGAAGGGGGTGCGCCGTGCGCAAGCAGTTCGCGCGCTTTCAAGGCAAGCAATCGGCGGCGTACGGCCACCGGGCTGTTGCCCAGTTCGGCGGCGCAGGCGCGTTGCAGCTGGCGAACAGAGACTCCGAGTTCTTTGGCTACCACCTCCACCGTAGGCAGTGGTAGCTCCTCATCCAGGGCACTGGCGTAGCAACCCAGCATGCGCTGCGAGAGCGGGGCTGCAGGGACCAGGGCCGATGCCGCCTGGCATTGAGAGGACCGTCGCGCGGACAGTTGGGTGATGAGCGCACGTATCAATGGCTCGCCGCTATCAAGAGCCAAAGTGGGGGCACTAAGAGCCTCAAGCATGGCGAATGCAGCGCCGTCGAGCTGGACGACGCCAAAGCGGCCTCCATAGCCCAGAAACTCGGGTCGAAGATAGAGTTCCCCGTGGCGTTGACGCAAGTCCCGTGACCGCGTGCTGTGCGCTGCCGACGCGGGCAACAGCAAGGCGGTATGGCGGACCAGTCGAAACGCCTGGGGTGCAGCAGCGGGGTCGACAACCCAGCGGCTGTCGAGCGCACCGACTTGCGGCCACAGCAACATGGCGCAATCGTGCGTGTGCCAGTCGAAGCGGTAGTGCGGCTGTCGGCTCTGCCGCAAGGCAAAGCCATGGTCGGCGGTTGCC
The DNA here is from genome assembly GCF_056398605.1 of Variovorax sp. 01T432. Lineage (NCBI taxonomy): Bacteria > Pseudomonadati > Pseudomonadota > Betaproteobacteria > Burkholderiales > Comamonadaceae > Variovorax > Variovorax sp. 01T432. The sequence continues at coordinate 79,037 of NZ_JBFTPS010000017.1, read as the reverse complement.
GCCAGCTTGGACGAAAGGGGAATTGACATGGCCATTGGCGCTCCCGCGGCTTCATAGACAGGCAAGCGATTTCCAGGCCATGTTATCGCGTGGCGCGGCAACAGGCGCTTTGGGCCCGAAGCGGCTGTACGCCTCGCTTCGAAGCGGCCGTTCGGTTGCCGTGCAGGAGCAGTCGTTCAACGCGCATGACTGCGGGCGTGCCTGTTGACCTGCTTTCCCAACGTCACGAGTCGAGCGCCATCTCGAACTGTTCAAGCGTCTGCGGATGACCGGCCAGGGCTCGGCGCAGGGCGGGCAACCGCTTCCTCACGGCAGCCTGCATGCTGGATGGCAACTCCCCGAACGAGTCGACCATCGGCTCGTCTTGCTGCTCGACCAAAACTGATGCGAGCGTGGCGCTCTGAATCAGGTCCTTTTCGGCCTTCTCGGGAAAGCCTTTGCGCGAGGCACTCGAGTAGAGCTTGTGCCAGACGAAGCGCTCGGCCCGAGGCAGCATCAGGGGAATGCAGTGGCCACCCGCCAAGACGGCGCCGGGCTGCGGTTGCTTGAGCAGATAGTCGAAATGTGGCACGGCCTCGGCGTGCCACATCAACTGCGGAATGGGCACGGGCTTACCAAGTTCCTTGCCGTGGACCAGGAGGTCAACGCGTAGACCTTCGCGCCCCTTTAACTTCAAAGAGGTCGAAGGGGCCTGGTTAGGCATGCCCGGCACCGGAGAGAAGCCCAGCTTTGTGGCCGCCATCGCGTCGAGGAATGATTGCGACGCACCCAGTTTAAGGTGCTTGGGTGTGGCAAGGTCCACATCCTGGGTCCGACCTGCAACGGCCTTGGCGCCCAGCTCATTGAGCCAAGCCATGTAGGCCAGCGTCCCTACCAGAACGAGGCCCGCTTCAAGGATGTGTCGGTTGTGCAACTCGACCAGGACGCCGGCGACACCCTTGTCTGCCACCTGAAAGCCCAGGGCCCGGAGGTTGCGGACTTGCGCGCTAGCCCATTGCGCAAATTCAATCTGCTGCTCGGCTTCGGCAAGCGCGTCTTGGTCTCCGTCCTTGCTAATGAGCTGCTCCGCCCTCGTCCCGGGCACCGGGTAGTAGACCCTGTACCAGTAGGCGTAGCCGGTGCCCTCGCGCTTAACGAGCGTCCCGGGCGTGCCGGGAAGCAGAGGTGCGCCGGACGAGCTGCGCTCCTTCAACTCGGCGTACTGCGTTCGAAAGGCCAGTTCCTGCAGGCGAAAGAGAGGGGTCGGGGACCGCATCGTGGAAGTTACCCAACAAAATACAATTTTAGTGGGTAAACCCATGCTCCGCATGGCCGAACTGCGCTTGCCTGCTCTTCGCCGACCGATGACACCGACGCTTCCCCCCAATGAAGCGCGCCGCAACCGTTCCGACCGAAGGAAAAATTACGAGCCGGCGCTGTATGTCCGTTCTTGGCCGACTGTAGCCGGCCGCGACGTCGGTTCAGCGGACCGCTTCTCGCGGTCCGAACATGATGATGGCCATGCCAACGAAGCACACGGCCACGCCAATCCAATCGCTGGTCGACGGGGTAACCTTGTCCACCGCCCAAAGCCACAGGATGGCGACGCCGATGTAGACGCCCCCATAGGCCGCGTAAACGCGGCCCGCGGCTGTTGGGTGGAGAGACAGCATCCACGCGAACAGCGCCAAGCTCAGCGCTGCCGGGATGAGCAACCACGCCGATTTGGCTTCCTTCAGCCATAGGTAGGGCAGATAGCACCCGACGATTTCAGCCACGGCGGTGGCGACGAACAGTCCAAGAGTCTTGATGGCTTCCATGCCCGCATTTTGCTCAACGGGTCCACCTTGGAACTCTGCGGCGTTCCATGCACGGGCATTGATCTCGAACCCGGTCGAGAACAGTTCCGGCAGAAGGACGAGCTCCACCTCCCGATCGGCGGCAATTTGGGCCCAATGCTCGGCGCGGGTCAGGTTCTCGCTAACGCGACCGTTGAGGCTGACCATCTGGATGGCAGCGAGGCGAAGGTGGCGTGTTTCCATGCTGGCATCACTTTCCCACTCCGCCGATCCCCGCCGGTTGATCTGCCGCATACAACCGTCATGGCAAGTACCTTGCTGCCTGCTCAGCCCAGCCCAGCCCAGCCCAGGGAGTAGGAACGCACTTCATCAAGGCTTAGAACGTATCTATATTTAGCTCCAAATACGGAGCTATTAATGGAAGGCATTCTCGCCGACGTCACCGTAAGCATGTCCGAGTTCAAGAAGAACCCGGCCGCAGTGCTCAGGGAGGCGAACAACCGTCCCGTTGCGGTGCTCAACCACAATCGCGCCGCCTTCTACATGGTCGAGCCTCGCCTCTTCGAGGCCATGATGGAGGAACTGGCCGACCAGGAGTTGTACCGCAAGGCCGTCAGCCGCTTGGCCGAGAAGTCGCGAGCCGTCGAGGTCGACATTGACGACCTCTAGCCGCAAGCCGAAGCACAAATACAGACTTTGCTTCATGCCGGAGGCCTTGGAGGCGTGGCGCAAGCTCGATGGCTCTGTTCAGTCAAACCTCAAGACGCTGCTCGCCAAGCGACTCGACAGCCCTCATGTGCCCGGAGGAGAGCTGCATGGACCGCTCGCGGGCTGCTACAAGATCAAGCTGCGGCAGCTAGGCGTGCGCCTGGCTACTCGGTCGACGACGACCACTTGCTGGTGACTGTCGTGGCCGTCGACAAGCGAGAGAACGGCGAGGTCTACCAGTCCGCGCTTGCGCGCCTTTCTGTCGCGGCGGCTGCGCTTTCGAAAGCACTGCGCGAGAAGCTGAAGAAGTAGTCAGCCGGTTGATAGCGTCGGCCACATGGTCTGCTGCCCGCGATCGAGGATGCCTTCACGCGCAACGGCATCGCGACGCGCGTGTTCGATATTTCTCCCGCGCCCCGCCCCCTACCGCGCGACATACGCGGCGTCGCGGCGATGGGACCTAAGGGCGTTCATGTCGGACGCGCGAATCTCGATCTATAGCGACCGCGAACTCGTCGGCGAAGCCACCTATGCCCTGCCCTCCAGTGTGTTTGGCGGTGGCGGCGATCAGCCCGGACAAGTGGCGAGGTGCTGCCTTCAAGATCGATCCGATCATGGACTAGATGCTGGCGGGGTTGAAGGCGCCGGGGTAAAGGAGAGACTTGTCGCTCCGGCGGTTGGATCGAACTTCGGGCTCGGTTCTGTTGCCGTCGTTCGCGCGTGAAGCACGAGCGACAAGAATGGGCCCTGAGTCGACATTCGATTTCCGGATTCCCGCCGCCTGGAAGCTGCCGGTCAGACACCTCCACAGTCGTCTTCCGAACGCATAGGCTTGGGCGCCGTTTCGGATGGGGCGTTCTGACGCTGTGGGCACCTGTGTGTGGCGCCGTTTGAGTGGTCGGCTTGCTATCTCCTTGGGATGCCAGAAAGCCGCCGCTCGCCAATGACTGCATATGGCCGACAGCTCCAGTTCGCAGTCCAAGCTCAAAGGCCGTCTCTCGCCGCAAACCGACTGTATCAAATTCGAGAGGACGTGCAGAGCCAAGCCTACGCCGTCGTTGAAAGCTAATGCGCGATTCCTTGATCGAATACAGGCGGCAAGCTTGATAGTTGGTCACCGCTTGGGGCCGGGCTTCTTCACCACAACACGACGCCCGAGGTTTCCGTGCTCGCTTCTCCCAATCGGAAGCTGCTGCGGCGGAAACTCCGCCCCGACCAAGGCACCCAGCGCAGCTCTGCGAACTTCCTTCGAAGCAGCACGCCAAAACGCCAACAACAGTTGCTCCTCCGGCGTCGGCGGTGCCACAGGCGCCCCACCCGTTCGCTGCCCCGTCACCACATAGAGCACATCCAGCCCCACCGACGCCCAAACCCCCAGGGTCAATGCGTTCGGGGTAGCCAGGTCCTGCTCATAGTTGAGCTGCGTTCTCTTGGATGAACTGGCCAGCGCCGCGAATCCGGCCTGTGTGAAGGCCAGCCGCTCACGCTCCTCTCGTATTCGAGCGCCGATCGACATAAATTATTTTTACCCATTACTGTTGACTAGGTGCAATAAATTGCGACATACTCACGCGCACAAAACTCTTGGACCTCAAGCATCAGCACCCACCGATGCATGACAACAAGACGCGTCAGAAGCCTTCGATTCAGGGAGTACAGCCATGGCGAAAACGCCGGCAATCGCGATTCATCCACCGTCCATGCGCGCGCACACGCCCGCGCCCTTGCCCACGTCCCATCCGACAGGGCAAAGCCTCCCCAACGCCAAGCCCCCACAGGCCACAAGCTAAGAGCCGGCCATGGGGTCACGCATCTTACCGACGGCGAGCGAGGGCTCGTCGTGCTTCCTGTCGTCTATTGCAAACGTGCCGGCCGAGCTGCGCGAGCTGGCCGACCAGCTCGGCCGCGAGATCACCGCGCTGCGCGCCATCACCACCGCGCTCAAGCTCGCCGCCGAGCTCGATCAGGAGCACCGCGTGCGCCTGCTCTTCTGGCCAGACCTGATGGATATTCTTGAATCCCAACTCCCCGACGAAGACGCGCTGGAGAGTGGCGTCGTCTCCGTCATCCACAAGGTCGAGGCCGTGTTGCGCCTCGCGCACGAGCATGTGCGCGCGCTGGAGGATCTGGAGCTGCCAAGCCCGGCCGCCCTGACCGCCGAAGAGCCGCCGGACTGACCCAGCCCGCAAGGCCGCGTCGCCCCGCTTTCCCAGGCGCGTCCGCGCCTATACGCATTGCGTAGCCCGCGCCGCGCAAACAATCTACGCTCTGCGTATACTCCGCCGCCATGCACGTCCAACAAGACTTCCTCCGAGACGCCATGCGCCGTCTCAACCTCACCCGCGATGCCTTCTCCGACCGCCTGGGCGTTCGCCGTCGCGCCCTCGATACCTGGCTGCTGCCGGCCGACTCCACCGAGTCGCGCGCCATGCCGGAGATGGTGCAGAAATTCGTCGCCGAGATCCTCGCCAATGCGGCGGCGGGTTCGGCCGAGGCGGCGGGCGGCGTGGATGCGCGCACGCTGGCCCAGCGCATAGCCGCGGATGGGCGGCCGCACCTGCTCTCGGTCTCGCAGTTCAACCGCGACAGCCTGGAAGACCTCTTCCACATCGCCGACGTGATGCAGCCGATCGCCCGGCGGCAGAAGGTGTCGCGCGTGCTGGAGGGCGCGGTGCTGGGCAGCCTCTTCTTCGAAGCCAGCACGCGCACGCGGGTGAGCTTCGGCGCGGCCTTCTGCCGGCTCGGCGGCACGGTGTGCGATACCACCGGCTTCACCTTCTCGTCGATGGCAAAGGGCGAATCCATCTACGACACCAGCCGCGTGATGAGCGGCTATGTCGACGCGCTGGTGGTGCGCCATCCCGAGCAGGGCTCGGTGGCGGAGTTCGCGCGCGCGACCAACATCCCGGTGATCAACGCGGGCGACGGGCCGGGGGAGCATCCCAGCCAGGCCATCCTCGACCTCTACACGATCCAGCGCGAGTTCTCGCGGCTGGGCAAGCTGATCGACGGCACGCACGTCGCCATCGTCGGCGACCTGAAGTACGGGCGCACGGTGCATTCGCTGATCCGCCTGCTGGCGCTGTATCGCGGCCTCAGGTTCACGCTGATCGCGCCGCCCTCGCTGGAGATGCCGGCCCATCTGGTGGAGCTCGTGGCACGCCATGGGCACGTGGTGGAGCAGACGCCCTCGCTGCACGAAGGCCTGCGCGGCGCGGACGTGGTGTATGCCACGCGCATTCAGAAGGAGCGCTTCGAGGGCGAGACCATCGAGGGCTACACGCCGGAGTTCCAGGTGCGCAAGAGCCTGGTGGATGCGGTGTGCAAGCCCGATGTGATCCTCATGCACCCGCTGCCGCGCGACGGCCGGCCCGGGGCCAATGACCTGAGCACGGACCTCAACCACGACCCGCGCCTCGCGATCTTCCGGCAGACGGACAACGGCATCCCCGTGCGCATGGCACTGTTCGCGGTGCTGCTGGGCGTGGAGAACCAGGTGGCGCGCAGCATGCGCGATGTGTCCTGGCGCTCGCCGGCCTACGTGGGGCCGGACGACGCGGTGTTCGACGGGCTCGAGTAAGCCCGGCGGCGCCTGAGGGCGCCTTTTCTTGCCGGGGCGATTTATTTCGAGTATTCTGGAAGCATGGAATCGAAACAAGTCGTCCAGGCTCTCGCGGCGCTGGCCCACCCGCTGCGCCTCGAGGTGTTTCGCGCACTGGTCGTCACCGGCCAGAGCGGCCTCACGCCGAGCGTCATGCAGGAGGCGCTGGGGGTGCCCGCCGCCACGCTGTCCTTCCATCTGAAGGATCTGGTGAATTCAGGCCTGGTCACGCAGGAGCGCGCGGGCCGCAATCTCATCTACCGGGCCGCGTACGACAAAATGAACGCGCTCCTGGGCTACCTCACCGACAACTGCTGCGAAGGCGCCGCCTGCGCGGTGGAGACCGCGGGCGGCGACGCCTGCAACTGCTGACCCGCGCGCGGGCGTCGTCACCGAACCCCCATCATCGACCCGCTGCTCAAGGAAACCGACCATGGCCGCCAAGACCTACAACGTACTCTTCATCTGCACAGGCAACTCCGCCCGCTCCATCATCGCGGAGGGCCTGATGAACGAACTGGGCGGAGGCCGCTTTCGCGCCTTCTCCGCCGGGAGCCATCCGAATGGCACCGTCAACCCCTTCGCCCTGGAGGCGCTGAAGTCGATGCGCATCCCGACGGATGGCTTCCGCAGCAAGAACTGGGACGAGTTCGCCAAGCCGGGCGCGCCGCAGCTCGACTTCGTTCTCACGGTGTGCGACAACGCGGCCGGGGAGGTGTGCCCCGTCTGGCCAGGGCAGCCGATGACGGCCCATTGGGGCGTGGCGGACCCCGCGAGCTTCCAAGGCACCGACGACGAAAAGCGCCGCGTGTTCCGCGACACGGCGCTGACGCTCAAGCGCCGCATCGAGCTGATGCTCTCGCTGCCGATGGAGCGCCTCGACGCGATGGCGATCCATCACGAGATCAAGGGCATCGGCACGCGCTGAGCCCCCACTTCACGCATGCTCACCGAAACGCACCGCAAGCTGTTCGCCGAAGCGCTCGGCACGGCACTGCTGCTCGCCGCGGTCATCGGCTCGGGCATCATGGCCGAGCGCCTGGCCGGGGGCAATGTGGCCATCGCCCTGCTGGCCAACACGCTGGCCACGGTGGGCGGCCTGTACATCCTCATCGAGGTGTTCGGGCCCGTGAGCGGCGCGCATTTCAACCCGGCGGTGTCGCTGGTGATGGCATGGCGCGGCGCCATGCCTCGTTCGCTGCTGGCGCCCTACGTGATCGCCCAGCTGGGCGGCGCGATGCTGGGGGCCTGGCTGGCGCATGCGATGTTCGACGCGAGCATCCTCCAGTTCTCGGCCAAGGTCCGCGGCGGTATGGGGCAGTGGATCGCGGAGGCTGTCGCCACCGCGGGCCTGCTGCTCGTCATTCTTCGCGCGCCCGCCAGCCGCGTGGCGGCGATGGTGGCCTGCTACATCGGCGCGGCCTATTGGTTCACCGCGTCGACTTCCTTCGCCAATCCCGCGGCGGCCTTCGGCCGCATGTTCAGCGACACTTTCGCCGGCATTGCGCCGTCCAGCGTGCCGGGCTTCATGGCGGCCGAGCTGGTCGGCGCGGGCATCGGCGCCCTCATTCACAGGGCGCTGAGCCCGACCTCCGCATCTCAACAACAAGCCAGGGCTGTCTCATCGCGCCCTTCCATCGATATGTCCGACATCACGATCTTCCACAACCCCGACTGCGGCACCTCGCGCAACACGCTGGCCCTGATCCGGCACGCGGGCATCGAGCCCGAGGTCATCGAATACCTCAAGACACCTCCGCCCAAGGAGAAGCTCAAGGCACTGGTGCAGGCCATGGGTATCTCGGTGCGCGACCTGCTTCGGCAGAAGGGCACGCCCTATGCCCAGCTGAAGCTGGACGAGCCCGGGTGGTCGGACGAGGAGCTGCTCGACTTCATGCTGGAGCACCCGATCCTCATCAATCGGCCGATCGTCGTGACACCCCTCGGCACGAAGCTGTGCCGCCCGTCGGAAGCGGTGCTGGAGATTCTCCCGGCGCCGAAGATGGCGCCCTTCAAGAAGGAAGACGGAGAACGGGTCGTCGACGACGGTGTGCGCCGTGCTTGAAGACCAGCCCACCTTCCCCGCGCTGCAGGCGGAGCTGTTCGATGTGCCCACGCAGGAGCGCCTGGCGGTGCGTGAGCCCTCGGTTCACCGGCCGCGCTTCCTGATGCTCTATGGCTCGCTGCGCGAGCGCTCGTACAGCCGGCTGCTGACGCTGGAGGCGGCCCGCCTCCTGGAGGCGATGGGCGGCGAGGTGAAGGTGTTCGACCCGGCCGGCCTGCCGCTGCCCGACAGCGTGCCGGAGACAGACCCGAAGGTGCAGGAGCTGCGCAAGATGGCCGAATGGGCCGAAGGCATGGTGTGGACCTCGCCCGAGCGGCACGGCGCCATGACGGGCATCATGAAGGCGCAGATCGACTGGATTCCGCTGGCGCTGGGGGCCGTGCGGCCGACGCAGGGCAAGACGCTGGCGGTGATGGAGGTCTCGGGCGGTTCGCAGTCCTACAACGCGGTCAACCAGATGCGCGTGCTCGGGCGCTGGATGCGGATGCTGACCATACCGAACCAGTCCTCGGTGGCGAAGGCCTTCCTGGAGTTCGACGAAGCGGGCCGGATGAAGCCTTCCGCGTACTACGACCGCGTCGTGGACGTGATGGAGGAACTGTTCAAGTTCACGCTGCTCACGCGCGATGTCAGCCCCTACCTGGTGGACCGCTACAGCGAGCGCAAGGAGAGCGCGCAGGAGCTGTCCCGGCGGGTGAACCAGCGCGCGATCTAGGCTCGCCATGAATGCGAGACAAGGCCGCACGGTTGCGGCGCTCGGCACCGCGCAGACGCTCGCCTGGGCTTCGTCCTACTACCTGCCGGCCATGCTTGCGGCGCCGATGGCCAGGGGGCTTAGCGTGTCGACCTCGATGGTGTTCGCGGCCTTCTCCATGGCGCTCGTCGTCTCGGCGCTGCTGGGGCCCTACGCCGGTCGAAGCATCGACCGCTGGGGCGGCCGCCCGGTGCTGATGGGGACCAGCCTCGTGTTCGCCGCGGGCCTGGCGGGGCTAGCCGCGGCGCAAGGCCCCGTCTCGGCCTGTTCGCCGCCTGGATGGTGATCGGCATCGGCATGGGAAGCGGCCTGTACGAGGCGGCGTTCTCGGCCCTGGTTCGCCTCTACGGGCGGGACGCCCGCGGCGCGATCACCGGCACTACGCTGGTGGCGGGGTTCGCCAGCACGGTCGGCTGGCCGCTGTCGACGCTGCTCGAAGCGCAGTTCGGTTGGCGTGGGGCCTGCCTGGGGTGGGCCGCGCTGCATCTGGTACTGGGGCTACCACTCAACGGGTGGCTGCCGAAGGCGGCTGCGGCGAATGCCATGCAGCCTCCAGAGGAAGCGCCTTCCGGCCTCCCCGCGCCGGCCGGGGGCGGCGGGCCCTCCGCCCGCTTCGCCACGGCCTTGCTGGCCTTCGTATTCGCGGCGACCTGGTTCATCAGCACGGCGATGGCGGCGCACCTGCCGCGCCTGCTGCAGGCGAGCGGTGCAACGCTGGGTGTGGCTGTCGCGGTGGGCGCGCTGGTCGGGCCTGCGCAGGTCGCGGGCCGTCTGCTGGAGTTCGGCTTCCTGCGGCGCGTGCACCCGCTGCTGTCCGCGCGCATCGCGGCACTGGCGCACCCGGTGGGTGCGGCGGCATTGCTGATGGCGGGCGCACCGGTGGCCGCGCTGTTCGCCTGCCTGCATGGCGCGGGCAACGGCATCTTGACGATCGCCAAGGGCACCTTGCCCCTGGTCCTGTTCGGGCCGCAGGGCTACGGCGCGCGGCAAGGCTTTCTGATGGTGCCGGCCCGCATCGCGCAGGCCTTCGCGCCCTTGGTGTTCGGCTTCTGCCTGGACCGATGGGGCTCGGGCGCTCTGTGGCTGTCGACCGCCGTGGGGCTGGCGGCATTCGCGGCGCTGCTGCTCCTGCGGAGCTCCGCCGAGCGGGCGAGCGAAGCGGACGCGCCCGCGGCGCCCACCGCATCCGCCAGCAAGGCCTGAGGCTGCCCGGCCTCAGATCGTGTCGAAGGAGCGGCGCTTGGTCGAGACCGTGCGCTTGTATTCCTCGATGCTCCCCACGCGCCGGATGCTGGCCCAGGTGCCCTTGTAGTAGGGGATCACGTTGCGGTCGGTCCATTCCGTCGTGACGTCCCCCGCGATGCCCTTGATGTAGCCGAAGACCATGAAGGTCTGGCCCTTCTTGGCATCCGCGACCGGGTAGGCCATCGCGAAGGTGGCGCCGTAGTCGTTCCATACCTCGACGACGTCACCCGCGCTCGCACCCACCGATTTCATGTCGTCGGGGTTGATCTCAATGTAGGCCATCGGGTAGCGGCCTCGCACATGGCTGTCGTACTGGTTGTGGTACGCGGTCTGCCACACCTCGTTGTTGCGGCCGTTGTTGATCCAGAAGCGATGCTTGGCCTTTTGCGCCTCGACCGGCTTGGGCAGGCCCGGCCAGGGCGAGGGCTTGAACTGGGCCTTGCCATCCTTGGTGCCGAACTTCTCAGTGTAGAGCATCGGCGTGCCGACGAGCCTGCCGTCCTTGACCTCCTTGATGGGGAGCTGCACGCCGTTGTTGCCGGCCTGGCGCAGCAGCTCGTAGGTGGCGAGGTTGCCGGTGTCGTCGCCCTGGCTGTCGATGGGGCCGGCACCCGCCTGGCCCGCGCGGCGGAAGCCGTCGTTGAAGGCGTCCTCTTCCGTCTTCCAGTCGAAGCCGGCGAAGCGCTCGGCCATCTTGGCGTTGCCCTCGGCCTGGTAGAGGGTGCGCAGCTTGTTGGCGACCATGGCTGCGATGATGCAGTCGGGCTTCGCGTCGCCCGGCGGGTCCATGAACTTCTCGGACAGGCGCATGCGGCGCTCGCCGTTCATCGAGGTGAGGTTCATCTCGCCCGGGTGCGTGGAAGGCAGCATCAGGTGCGCCGCCTCGGCGAGCATGGTCGGGTAGAGGTTGATGGACGCGACGAACAGGCCGCCGCGCGTGGTCGCCTCGTAGATGACGTCCACCATCTGCGGCGGCGAGGCGCCTCGCGATTTGGCCATCGCCTCCTTGACGATCTGGCTGCGCCGCAGCACCGCCTCGCGCAGCTGCTGCGAGTTGTTGCTGGTCTGGAAGTTGTTGCAGGCCCACCAGGTCATCATGCGGCCGTTGCCCTTGATGAGCTCCTGGTCGACGTAGATCTTCTCGCCGGTGGGATGCGGCGGGCGGGTGTAGCCTTCCTGGTGGCCGCCCATGCGCACGCAGCCCGTGCCGCGGCGACCGCCGACGTTGTGCGTGGCGATGACCACGTCCAGCAGCGCCGACTGGATGAGGTAGTTGTCATTGCCCCAAATGATGCCCTTCTCGTAGGCATGCATGGAGCGCGGGCGCGCGCCGCCGGCCTTGGGCTTGTAGGCCCACTCGGCCGCCTGGCGCAGCCGGGCGACCGGCACGCCGGTGATGCGCGAGCATTCGTCGAGGGACAGCGTGTTGGCCTGCGCCGCTTCGTCGAAGCCGCTGGTACGCTGCGCGATGAATTCCTTGTCGTGCCAGCCCTGCTCGACGACATATGTGAAGAGCCCGTTGAACAAGGCCACGTCGGTGCCCGGCTGCAGGTCCAGGTGCAGGACGTTCTGCTTTCCCGCCGCGGTCTCGGCCACGGAGACGGAAACGTTGCGGCGCGGGTCGACGAAGATGATCTTCGCCGCCGCGACCGGCTCGGCGCCGAACATCTGCTTCTTCTTTTCCAGCGTGCCGCCCTGCATGTTGGGCACCCAGTGGTTGAGGAAGTAGTTGGTCTGGGTCTCGTAGGGGTTGTTGCCGATCGAGATGATGACGTCCGCCAGTTCTGCGTCCTCATAGCTGTTGTTCAACTCCATGACGCCCATCTCGCGCGTCGCATGGCACTCGGAGTTGTAGGCCGGCCGGTTGTGGATGCGTACCGTCGGCGTCTGGATGGCGCTGAACATGAGCTTGCCGGAACCCCAGGTGTTCTCGAAGCCGCCGCCGGCGCCGCCGTGGTCGAAGGCCGAGAAGGCGATGGCGCGCGGCCCGTCGGTGTCCAGCACTTTCTTGACGAGCCCCGCGTAGATGGCGAGCGCGTAGTCCCAGTCCACGTCGACCCACTGGTCGCGCGCGTAGAGGCGCGGCGAGAGCAGCCGGTCGGCGGTGATGCCGTCCGAGGCATACATGTACGACGCCATCTTCCCGCCGCGGGCCGAACTGAGGCCGCTGTTCACCACGCATTGCCTGTCGGGAACGATCATGATGCTGGAGCGCTTGCCGGAGCGCTCCTCGATGACGTTGGTCATCGCCGGCGTCATGATGAGGGCCAAGGGCGGCACCTGCCGCGTGAAATCGAGGCCGAGGGCGTTGTCCCTCTCGCCGCGCCCGCCCTCCTGGCCCTCGTCCCATTTGTAGACGTGGTAGCCGCAGCCGACGATGCAGAAGTGGCAGGTCATGTTGGTGCGCTGCGCATTCACCGGCGGCAGCGCGATGCGGTCCTTGCGGTTCGTCATGGCAGGCTCCTCACAGAAGGTTGGACTGGCGGCCGTAGATGAGCCCCTGCACGCCGGACGCCGTGATGGCGCCGTCCGCACCGACGCTCAGGTTCACCTGAGGAAGGCTCTCGGTGGCCTGGCCGCAGATCATCTGCCCGCCCAGTTCCGGGTCGAACTGGCTGAAATGGCAGGGGCACTTGAAGGCGCGCGCCTTGCCGTCGTAGGCGACCGGGCAGCCCATGTGGGTGCACAGGACGCTGAAGGCGACGATGTCGCCCTCCGGTCCGGCGCCGCCCGGAACCCGGCGCCCGAGCTTGACCATGGCGCAAGGCGAAGACTCGTCGGGATAGGTGAAGCTGACGACTTCGTTGAGCCTGAGGGCCGAGGCGGTGCCCACCGGCTTTCGGGGATAGGGCAAGGTCGTGCGCCCTGCCTCGACCTGGGCGGCCTCGGCGGCGGCCGGCCCTGCCATAGCGACGCCTGCGGCGGTGGCCCCGGAGACCTTGAAGAAGGTGCGACGACTGACGTTGGTTTCCATGTTCTCCTCGCGCGGTTGTGATGTTCGATGCCATCTGTTGCGTCGCGAGCGCCGTGCCGGCGAGGGGCAAGCCGGCAGGGGGTTGATTTGATTGGGGTTTTTCTGCGGCGGCCGGGACGACGTTACGACGCCGTAACGGGGGTTTGTCCGCTCTACCGGCCGTGGGTTACGCGGCAGTAACATCCGCTCGGTTGGCATGGAGGACACAGCATGAAGCGTCGGCAGGTGCTTCGAGCAGGGATACGGGCCTCGGCGCTCGCATGCATCGGCGCGGGCGCGACGCTCATGCCGATGGACGCGGCAAGCCAGGCGGCGGGTCCCTTCCGCTTCGGCACCACCCCTGTCTTCCTCGACGACCAGGTCGGCTTCCTGGCGCGGTGGGCGCTCTATCTGTCAGGCGCGATGGGCGTGCCGGTGGAGTTCGTCCAGCGACGCAGCTACCGCGACATCATGGCGCTGCTTCGAAGCGATTCGCTCGATGCCGCCTGGATCTGCGGCTCGCCATGGGTGGTGAACAAGGCGCAGCTGCACGGGGTGTCCATTCCCACGTATCGCGAGGGCCCCTGGTACCAGTCCTATCTCATCGTCCCCGCGGCCGACACGCGCTCGTCGTCGCTGCTGGACCTGCGTTCGAAGGTCTTCGCGTATTCGGACCCGGACTCGAACTCGGGCTGCCTGGTCCCGCGCACGACGCTGATGAAGGCCGGCGTCGATCCCGATCGCCACTTCGGCCGCAGCTTTTTCACCTGGGGGCACAGCAATGTCGTGCAGGCGGTCGCCGCCGGACTGGCCCAGGGCGGAGCGGTCGACGGCTATGTCTGGGACACGCTGCAGTTGCACTCGCCCGCGCTGATCGCCAGGACCCGCGTGGCCTGGCGCAGCGACTTGTATGGGTTTCCGCCGGTGGCGGCGCGGGCCACCCTGGACGCCGACATCGAGCAGCGCTTCCGCGCCGCGCTGCTGGGCATGGCGCAAGACGCGGACGGCAGGCGTCTTCTCAAGGAACTGAACCTGGACGCCTTCGGGACCTTTCGAGCGGAGGTCTTCGACGGCATCGCCCGCCTGGTCGCCATGACGGGGCCCCGCGTCGGGTAGCAAGCCCCATGGGCCTCGACCTCCATCGGCTCCTGAAGCCAGGCAACTGGAGTTACCGGGCCAAGGTTCCGTTGCTCATCACCGCGATTTCCATCGGGACCGCGCTGGCCATCTCGCTGGCGATTGCCGTGTCCGCTCGACATTGGCTCAGGGAGGACCTGCATGACCACGCGAGGGCCGTGGCCCAGTCGCTGGCCAGGGGGCTGGTGGTCCACATGGCCCGCGACGATGTCTGGGAGGCCTTCGAGGCCGTGCGTGCCGTGGCGACGACGGACAGCGGCGCCGAGCGGTGCGATGTCGTGGTGCTCGACCGCGACAGCCGCGTGTTCGTTTCCTCCGACCCGAACCGTTTCGCCGTCCGTTCGGAGATCCCGCTGCTGTCCGAGCCGCTGCGGCGCGCGGCGGCGCTGGACGTCAGGGCGGGTGAGCTGGCCATTGCCGAGTTCGCGACGCAATCCCAGACCTACGCGGTCGTGAAGATGCCGCTGCTGTCGGCGGACAAGGAGATCATCGGCGCGCTGCTGATGAGCTACTCGCACGCCCTGTTTGCGCAGCGCTACCGGGAGACGGTGTGGACGCTCTCGGTCATTGCGCTGGGCCTGGTCCTGGTCCTGCTGCCCCTGGGATGGTGGCTCGGCCACCGCCTCGCGCGCCCGGTCGCCCGCGTGACCGAGGCGCTCTATCAACTGGGCGAGGAGGCCGCGCTCAAGTCGTCCGCATTTGCCGCCGGAATGCCCGCCGCGCCGAATCATGCGCCGCCTGTCGCCAGCGAGCTGGCGCGGCTGGAGCATTCGCTCGCGCGCCTGCAGCAGCAGCTCAAGGAGAAGGAGCAGTTGCAGGCGCAGTTCGTGGCCGCGGACCGACTCGCCGCCATCGGCCGCATGACCTCGGGCGTCGCTCACGAAATCAACAATCCGCTGGCGGGGATGCTCAACGCCCTGAGCAACCTGCGCAAGGACCCGCATCTGCTGCAGAAGACGGTGTCGCTGCTGGAGCGGGGCCTGGACCAGATCCGGCAGACGCTGTCGGCCTTGCTGATCGAGACGAAGACCAGCGCCCGCGCGCTTTCGCCCTCGGACCTGGAAGACCTGCGCGTGCTGGTGGCGCCACAGGCCCGGCGCAAGCAGGTGAAGCTCACGTGGCACTACCCCATCGAAGACGAACTGCCGGCGCCCGCGGCGCCGGTCCGCCAGGTCTTGCTCAACCTGCTGCTCAACGCGGTGCAGGCGAGCGCATCGAGTATCGACTTCAATGCATGCGTGACGGGTTCCGAGCTCGTGATGCGCGTCGCCAACGATGGGGCGGAGTTCCCGGAGGGACGTCGGAACAGTCCCTTCGAGCCGCTGGTCGGCGGCGAGGGAAACGGGATGGGTCTCTGGGCCAGCTACCACCTCGTCAGCGCGATGGGCGGGCGCATCGCCCTGTCCGTCTGCGAGGGGCAGACCCACTTCGAGGTCCGCATTCCGCTGCGCGCGCTGCCGCGGCCCGAGACCCCATCCGCCATGGCGAGCGAGCTGTCGACATGAACGACGCGACGAGGCTTTGCCTGATCGAGGACGACGAGCTGCTCGGGGAGACCCTGTGCGAGCGCTTTCGCATGGAGGGCCTGGCCTTCGATTGGCATCGGGACGGCCGCTCCGCCTTGCTGGCGCTCGGGCGTCGCCGGTACGCATTGGCGCTTTGCGACCTGCGGCTGCCGGATGTGTCGGGACAGGAGGTCTTCGACGCGCTGGATTCGCAGCTGCGCCCGCCCTTTGTCTTCATGACCGGATTCGGGACCATCGACGAGGCGGTGGGCCTGCTGAAGGCGGGCGCGGCGGACTTCGTGACCAAGCCCTTCGACCTCGACCTGCTGATGGCGCGCCTGCGCGATTTCCGCGAAGCGCCGCCGGCGCATGTGGACGACGCGGTCTTCGGCATCTCGCCGTCGATGCGCAAGATCGAGTCGCTCGTGGCCCGGCTCGCCGAGAGCATGGAGCCGGTGCTGGTGGCCGGCGAGTCGGGGGTGGGCAAGGAGGTCTTCGCGCGCGCGCTGCATGAGAGCGCGAAGCCGCGGCGCCCCGGCGAATGGGTGGCCGTCAACTGCGCGGCCATCCCGGAGGCGCTCATCGAAGCGGAACTCTTCGGCTACGTGCGCGGCGCGTTCACCGGGGCCGCGAAGGCGCACAAGGGTTTCATCGAGCAGGCCAATGCGGGCACGCTCTTCCTGGACGAGATCGGCGACATGCCGCTGAGCATGCAGGCCCGCCTGCTGCGCGTCCTGCAGGAGCACAAGGTCACGCGCATCGGTGCAGAGGCTGCCACCTATGTCGACTTCCGGCTGGTGTGCGCCACCCACCGGGATCTGCCGGCCATGGTGCGTTCGGGGCATTTTCGCGAGGACCTGTACTACCGCATCAATGTCCTGACGGTGCAGGTTCCACCGCTACGCGAACGCCGGGAAGACATCCTCTGGCTCGCGGACCGCATGCTGAGGGCGCTGAAGGGAGGCGCGAAACAGCGCGGCCCCAGGCTGGCGCTCGAAGCCCAGCAGGCGCTGTTCGCTCATGCCTGGCCCGGCAACGCGCGAGAGCTCGACCATGTTCTCCGGCGGGCGCTCGCACTCGGGGCGGGACCGACCATCGAGGCCTGCGACCTGTTCCCGGCCACGAGCGAGTACATCGCGCCCCTCGAACCCAAGAGCGAGAGCCGGTCCTTGAGCGAGCATCTCGAACAGAAGGAGCGCGCCTTCCTCGTGGCGGTGTTGCAGGAGCGCCGGGGCGTCGTGACGGAAGCCGCCGCGCGCCTGGGCATCAGCCGCAAGACACTCTGGGAAAAGATGCGCCGCTACGGGATTGCGCGCCAGCAGTTCGGTGCTGCCTCTGACGGCGGCTAGCGGTCCGGACGGCCCTGCGTGAGTTGGCGGACGACGGCTTCGCGGCCGAAGCGCTCGGCCGCCGCCGCCGTGGCGTCGATCCAGTCCGGCACGTACAGCAGCAGGTAGGCGGCCAGGCCCTCGAGCCGGGGCTCGTAGGTTCGCCGCAGCTGACGGATGGCCTGCAGGGCGGCCTCGTCGTCGTGCCAGTTCGGCAGGATGCGGCGGATCGTGGGTGTCAGAAGCCGCAGCGCCTCGGCGTCCATCCGGCGGGTGGAGACCTGGGGCACGGGCGCCACGCGCAGCGCCTCGCTGGCCTCGTCGAGGATGCGCCTCAGGGCCGAGAAGGTGGCGGTGGCCTGGTGGCGCCGCGCGTCGTCGGCCCCGGCAATGAGCAGCGTGCACACGTCCAGCACCACGGCCAGGGAGCCCAGCCATGAATGGCCCTCGTGCTGCGAGCGGTAGTACGCCAGCATCGGGTAGACGGCGTGGCTCTCGATCAGGTCGCTGGCCCAGATCTCCCACTCCCACAGCCAGCGTTCGAGCGCCTCGGGGCTGCCATGCACGTGCCAGCCGAGCAGCGCGGCGGCGGTCGGCGGCGAGCCGGCGCGCGCGGAGAACTCGATGAGCTGGAGGTCGCGCCGGGTGAAATGCTGGTAGAGCACGGGCAGGTAGCCGATGGTCAGCGCGATGAAGCCGAAGCCGGTGCCGGCTTCGAGGATGACCAGCATGCGCGACAGCGAATGCTGCGGCACGACGTCGCCATAGCCGAGCGTGAAGAAGGCGTCGCCGCTGACGATGATCTGGCTGACCAGCGACACGGCGCGGGTGCCGGAGACGAGATCCTCCACCGCCCATTGCATCAGCCCGAAACCGACGATCAGGGAGGCGGCCCACAGGGCGAAGAGCATGACCATCGACAGCGGCCCGTAGACCCCGAGGAAGTCCTCGCGCCGGCGGCCGTTGGGCAAGAGACGGGCGCACCAGGCCCAGACGTCCCAGGTGCACTTGAAGAAATAGCGGTTCAGCCGCAGCTGCCGGCGCACCGGGCGCGGCAGCAGCACCACTTCGAAGGCGTCGATCAGGGTCACCAGCACCAGGAGGGCGCCGAGCAGCAGGGAGATCAAGGACATCGAGGGCTATCCGGGGAAGGAAAAGCCCATCATGCCTCGCGGCGGCCCCTGTGCGGGTTCGGACAGCCGCGATCCGAAGACACGGGGCTCAGGCAGCGACGGTGACGCCGCACTTCCCGGCGGCGGCCAGCAGCTTCGGAATGTCCGGCGGGCCGGGCGGAACCTCGGCGTCGATGGTCGTGAAGAGACGCGCGGCCTGGCCGTTGTGGCCGGTGACCGAGATCATCTCCGCGCCGCCCGGGCCGAAGCGGAAGCTGTGGACGGTGCCCGCGGGCAGGTGGACCAGCGTGCCGGCGGTGGCCGTCTTCTGATGGTCGCCATAAGTGATGTCGACGACGCCCTTGACGACGTAGAAGGACTCGTCCCAGTCATGGCTGTGCGGCGGCGGGCCGGTGCCTTCGTCCCCACGCTGGAGGAAGATCTCGTAGCCCTGCGTGGCCTCATGGGAGGCCAGCACGGTGATCTTTTCGCCCACCACGTCCAGCGCGCGGGCATAGGTCTCGGGCGTCACTGCAAAAGGCTCGGGCTTCATGATCGTGGTCTCCTTCGGTGGGTCGGATTCCTTCGCGGCGCGCACGCGCGCACGGCCTTGGCAGAGTGTGGTGCAGAAGACGGGAGGCCGCAAGCCGGACAGCGCCCTCGTGGCCGGCGATTCGCCGTATGCTGGCGGCAGAGAGGAATACACGCCATGCAATACCGCAGACTGGGCCGCAGCGCCCTCAAGGTGTCACCCCTGTGCCTGGGCACGATGATGTTCGGCGGCGAGACCGACGAGGCCACATCGACGCGCATCATGGACAAGGCCCATGAGCAGGGCATCAACTTCATCGACACGGCCGACGTCTATCACGGCGGCCGCTCGGAGGAAATCGTGGGGCGCGCCATCGCGTCGCGGCGCGACAGCTGGGTCGTGGCGACGAAGTTCGGTTTCTCGATGGGGCATGGGCCGAACGAGCAGGGCCAGTCGCGCAAGTGGATCGTGCAGGCCGTCGAGGCGAGCCTGCGGCGCCTGAAGACCGACTACATCGACCTCCTCTACTTCCACCGGGCGCTGCCCGACGTGCCGCTGGAGGAAGGCGTGCGCGCCGTCGGCGACCTGATCCGCCAGGGCAAGCTGCGCTACTTCGGCGTATCGAACTTCCGAGGCTGGCGCATCGCGGAGGTGGCGCGCATCGCCGACCAGCTGGGCATGGACCGCCCGGTCGCGAGCGAGCCTCTCTACAACATCGTCGACCGGACCGCCGAGGTCGAGCAGCTGCCGGCGGCCGCGCACTACGGCCTGGGCGTGGTGTCGTACAGCCCGCTGGCGCGCGGCGTGCTGAGCGGCAAGTACGCGTTGGACGCACCGCCCCCGCCCGACAGCCGCGCCGGCCGCGGCGACAAGCGCCTGCAGCAGACGGAATGGCGGGCGGAGTCGCTGAAGATCGCGCAGGCCATCGCCGCGCACGCCGCCGCGCGCGGCACGACCTCGATCGCCTTCGCGCTGGCCTGGGTGCTGAAGAACCGGCTCGTCAGCGCCACCATCGCGGGGCCGCGCACCGAAGCGCAGTGGGACAGCTATGGCGAAGCGCTGCGGCTGGAGCTGGGGCCGGATGACGAGAAGCTCGTCGATGGCCTGGTGCCGCCCGGCCATGCATCGACGCCGGGCTACTCCGACCCCGGCTACCCCATCGAAGGACGGATCAGCGCCTGAGCGATCGAATGCCCGGGCTTAGTTGAATTCATTGGGCCGCGCAAGATCCATCCGGACTGCCCGGCCCGGCGTTCGGACCCAAATACAACTTAATTCGCGCCCGATTCGTCGACGTATTGCGGAGGCGCAATAGTGCTTGACGGTGCATTGGCTTGCTGCAACCATTCGCGGCCTCTGCAATTCAGGAGGCTGGCACGCAGGGCCAATTCATCTCCACGGCATTGCCGAACCACGCACAGGAAATCCGCATGCCGACGCCGCTTCCGCAATTTGACGTCTGGATGACAAGCACGAGCCTGGGCTCGTTTCACCGCCGCGAGCGAGAGCTCATTCTCGTCGACGAATTTCTGAAGGCCTATCTCCAATACCGCGCGAAGCCCGCATTGGATGGACTTGATCGCGCGATCCAGGATTACCGCAGGGCCGTTCCCAATTGGCGCAACGGCAACCGCAATCGTGGCGGCATGATGACCCGCACTTTCGTCGCCGTCTCGGAGCTCGTGGCGCCGGGGCTCGAACGCCAGTCCTACATCTGGTCGCCGTACCACCCCACCGACGGCCGCGGCCGCGACGAGGAAGAGTCGAAGGACCGGGCGGTGCACGAGGCATTCACCGAGATGAGCGCGGGACTGGGGCTTTATCCGCATTGGCAAGGCGGCGACAGTCCCACCGATCTGCGCAAATTCAGCCCCAATGCGACGCTTTATATATTGGCGCATGGGCACAGCCAGATGCCGGTCTTCACGATCGCCAAGAAGCAATGGACGGCCGATCAACTCGCGGCGCGCCTGGTCAAGGACGGTTTGAGAATTGACCAGAACAATATCGTCATGCTGGTGTGCCATGCGGGCGAATCCGTCAACACCAAGGCCGCCGGCGAGGCATTGTGGAAGCTGCAGCAAAAGAACAATGCCTTGAAGGCGGCGCTGAACGCAATCCCCGAAACAGATGTTCGGACACGCGCGCGGATCGAGGCGCAGAAGGCCGTCGTGGCCGAAAGATTCGGCGCGGTCCTCGAAGGGCCGCACCACCAGCACGCCACGCTCTACGAGAGCGCGCGCAACCAGGCAGACCTGCTCCTGCCGATGGCGGCCCAATTGAGCGCGGCCTTCAAGATTCGGGGTTTCGACAACTTCATGCTGACCAGCTACAAGGCGCCGGTCAGGACCATGCTGGTGAACGGCTCCATCTGCCTGGATCTGCGCAGCGTGAGCACCGATGCGCGCCTCGCGCACATCACCAACGGCAAGGACTATGTGCCGGTCGAAAGGGTGCCAGACTGGGTGGCGCGCTGGCGGTGATCCGGCGCGGCGCATCGCGGCGCTTCTAGCCGAATGGGCCACGGCTCGCTATGGAGTTCCCCCAAAGGGGGTTGACGCAGTTCTGATAAAACATGAACAAAGCGCACAGATATGTAGCCATCGGAGTAGCCTCGAAGGCCCTGGGGGTGTCCATCGCCACGCTGCGACGCTGGGAGGCCGACGGCCGTATCGTCGCCGAACGCACAGCCGGCGGCCAGAGACGCTACGACCTGGCCGCCCTGAAGCCCGAAGTCTTTCGGGCCGAGCCGGGCGATCGGCGCACGATCGCCTATGCGCGTGTTTCGAGTCATGACCAAAGAGCCGATCTCGAGCGCCAAAAGTAAGTGCTCGAGCTCTACTGCGCCGGCCAGGGCTGGACGTTCGAAATAGTCTCGGACGTGGGGTCCGGGATGAACTATCACAAGAAGGGCCTGAAGCGACTGCTCGACGACGTCGTCGAAGGCCACATCGGGCGCCTCGTCATCACGCACAAGGACCGGTTGCTGCGCTTCGGTGCAGAGCTTGTCTTTGCGATCTGCGAGGCCAAATCGGTCGAGGTCGTGATCCTCAACAAGGGCGAGGATGCAATTTTTGAGGAGGACCTGGCCAAGGACGTGCTGGAGATCATCACCGTGTTCTCCGCACGCCTGTATGGCAGCCGCAGCAAGAAGAGCCAGAAGTTGCTGGACGGCGTGCGCCAGGCCGTCGAGGCATCCAGATGCTGACCGCTCACAAGATCGCGCTCGACCCGAACGACGCCCAGGCGACGTACTTCGCACGTGCCGCCGGCACGGCGCGCTACGCCTACAACTGGGCGCTGGCCGAGTGGCAGCGCCAGTACGAGGCGAGCAAGCTCGATGCGCTCAAGCCCAAGCCCTCGCAGGCGGCGCTGCGCAGGCAGCTGAACGCGCTTAAGCGCGAGCAATTCCCCTGGATGCTCGAAGTCACGAAGAACGCCCCGCAGATGGCCATCATGCAGTTGGGCGTGGCGTTCCAGAACTTCTTCGCGGGCCGCGCGAAGTATCCGAAGGTCAGGAAGAAGGGAGTGCACGACCGCTTCACCCTCACGAACGATCAATTCACTGTCGACGGCTCACGCATTCGCATTCCCAATCTCGGGTGGGTACGCATGCGTGAGTCGTTGCGCTTCGAGGGCAGGATCATGTCGGCCACGCTCTCGCGTGTGGCCGACCGCTGGTTTGTCAGCATCACCGTGGACGCCCAAGTCGATCCGCACCCACCCAAAGCCGAAAGCCAAGGCACGGTCGGTGTGGATCTGGGCATCTCCGCCCTCGCGACGCTCAGCACGGGCGAGACGATTGCAGGCCCGAAGGCCCACAAGGCCTTGCTCGCGCGGCTGCGCCGGCACTCTCGGTCCCTGTCACGCAGGGTGAAGGGATCGGCCAACCGCAAGAAGGCCAAGGCCAGACTGGCACGCCTGCATGCGCGCATCGCCAGCATTCGCCGAGACGCGCTGCACAAGCTCACTTCGGATTTGACGTGCCGCTTTCACACGATCGGCATCGAGGACCTGAACGTGAGCGGCATGATGGCGAACCGGCGCTTGTCGCGCGCCGTCGCCGACATGAGCTTCTTTGAATTCCGGCGTCAGCTGCAATACAAGGCAGAGCGACGGGGTGGCGAGGTGGTGGTCGCCGACCGGTGGTATGCGAGCAGCAAGACGTGCTCGGCCTGCGGCTACAAGCTCGAGGCGCTGTCGCTGGCGCGGCGTGCCTGGAGCTGTCCAGGCTGCGGGGTGCAGCACGACCGCGACGTGAACGCCGCGATCAACCTGAAGAACATGGCCGTGAGTTCCACGGTGTCAGCCTGTGGAGAGGACGGCTCTGGCGTCGCGCGCAAGCGCAGCGTGAAACCAGCCTCTGCGAAGCAGGAATCCGGCAGCAAGGCTACCTTTGCGTAGCGTTGTACAAGTCCGGATGAACAGAGGAAGACCATGGACCCACACAAGACAAGCAAGTCAGGGAGAAGCATTCCAGGTGCCGCCCGACTTCGCGCGCCACGCGGCATGGCATCCGCTCGAAGACCGGCTGCGCTGCTACGAGCAGCGCGGCGACGCCTGTCGCAAGCGAAACCTCATCGCGAAGGTCGGGCAGATCGTTCTCGGCGCCGGCATCCCCTTGCTGTCGGCCGTGCGCTGGTGGACCCCGCCCTCTAACAAGCTCGTGTCAGCGCCACTTTCGGCGCGACGGCCGCGGCGGCCAAGAGGCTGCTGCAGCTTTTCCAGTGGCATGCGCTGTGGGCTGCCGTGCCGGGGCACGGCCGAGCGGCTCCAGCGCGAGCGCTGGCTGCTGCTGGCGCGCGCCGAGGCCTATGCCTCGCTTTCCGGCGAGGCGGCGCTGGTGCGCCTGGCCGGCCGGGTGGAGGCGCTGCTCGCGCCGGAGCATGAAAGCTGGCTGGACGTGCTCGGCCGCCCGGTGGCGCGGGCCGACGGCGCGCGCCCGGCTCTGGCTATTCGTACTTCCTGCCGGCCTGCATCAGCTCGGGTGTGCCGATGACTTCGTTGAGCTGGTCGAAGTCGAGCATCTGCGCGCGCCACGGCTGCGTGGTGCGGTGCTGGTGCAGGCTCGCGTAGTAGGCCTGCAGCGTGTGGGTGACGGCGCGCGCGGTGCCACCCGGAAAGATGGCGATGCGAAAGCCGTGCGCCTGCAGGGCGTCGGCATCCTGGATGGGGGTCTTGCCGCCTTCGACCATGTTGGCCAGCAGGGGCACGCGCCGGGCGAAGCGCCCGCAGGCAAGGTCCATCTGCTCGGGCGAGCGCAGGGCCTCGATGAAGAGCGCGTCGACGCCGGCTTCGAGGTAGGCCTCGGCGCGGTCGAGGGCCGCGTCCAGGCCTTCGACGGCGACGGCGTCGGTGCGTGCCAGGATCAGCGTGTCGGTGGAGGCGCGCGCATCGAGCGCGGCCCGGAGCTTGCCGACCATCTCGCGCACGGGCACCACCGCCTTGCCGTCGAGGTGGCCGCAGCGCTTGGGAAAGGTCTGGTCCTCGATCTGCACCATGGCCGCGCCCGCGCGCTCGAAGCCGCGCACGGTGCGCTGGGTGTTGAGGGCGTTGCCGAAGCCGGTGTCCGCATCGACGATGACGGGAATGCGCACGCGCTCGGTGATGCGCGCGAGCGTGTCTTCCACCTCGCTGAAGGTGGTCAGGCCGATGTCGGAGCGGCCAAGGCGGGTGTAGGCGATGGAGGCGCCCGAGAGGTACAGCGCCTCGAAGCCGGCCTGCTGCGCCACGAGGGCGCTCAGCGCGTCGTAGACGCCGGGGGCGAGCACGATGCTCGGCGTGGCGAGGCGGGCCCGAAGGCTGTTGAGCTTGTCAGTCGGCATGGGATGTGTTCCTTGATGGGATGAGGGCGGCGGCGGTGCGCGCGGCGATGGCGCCGCCGGCGACGGCGCTCAGCAGGCCGTTGCCCGAGAGGTAGCCCCACACGGCATCGCCGGAGACGCCGCCGGCCGCGCCGCCCGCGGCCAGCAGGTTGGGCAGCGGGCTGCCGTCCTGCCGCAGGACGCGGGTGTCGGCGTCGATGTCGAGGCCGCCCTGGGTGTGGAAGAGCGCGCCCGTGACCTTGACGGCGTAGTACGGCGCCTGCAGCCCGCGCTGGAAGACGCGGCCGTCGGGCTGGGGCGCGCGGCTGTCGAGCGCGTCGAGGGTGGCCCGCAGGGCCGGCGGCTCGCAGCCGATGCAGGCGGCGAGTTCGGCGATGCTGTCGCAGCGCCGCAGCGCGCCGGCCGCCTCGGCGTCGCGGAAGTCGGGGAAGCCGCGCGCGAGCGCGAGCAGCGGCGCGTCGAACACGTTCCAGGCGATGCCGCCCGGCTGCGCGAGCACGTGCACCGCCGCCTCGGAGTAGCCCTGGGTCTCGTCGTGGAAGCGCCGGCCTTCGCGGTTGATCTGCACGCCACCTTCCATCATCACGGCCCAGGTCATGAGCGCGCCTTGCGGCGTGACCCAGGAGCCGTGTCCCTGGTAGCCGCCCATGTCGCGCAGGCGCGCGCCCAGCGCCATGCCCCACAGGACGGCGCTGCCGTCGTTGCCCGCATGGCCGCCGAAGGTGGCCTCGGCCATCTCGGGCAGGAGCCCTCGCACCATCTGCGCGTTGCCGCCGAAGCCGTTGCAGGCGAGCAGCAGGGCGTCGCAGGCCAGCTGTTCCTCGCGGCCGTCGGGGCGCCGGTAGCCGATGCCGATGACGCGGTCCTGCGGGTCGAGCCAGAGCGTATCGACCAGGGCCTGGGTCAGCACCGGGATGCCGGCGGCCTCCGCCGCGGCCTGCAGGCCGGCCATGAGCGCGGCGCCGGTCTTCTGCGGCAGCGCGTGCATGCGGTACCGGCTGTGGCCGGGGTAGAGAAAGCCATCCAGCAGGATCCAGTCCAGCCCGTGCCGCGCCTGCAGGGCATCGAGCGCGGGCCCGATGGCCTCGGCGTAGGCCCGCACCAGCGCGGGCGCTGCGCTGCCGTGGGCCTTGGCCTGGATGTCCTGCGCGAAGCGTTCGGGGCTGTCGTCGCTCACGCCGTGCGCGCGCTGCACGCGGGTGCCGGGCGCGGGGATGAAGCCGGAGGACAGGGCGGTGGAGCCGCTGGGCACGGCGTCGCGTTCGAGCACGACGCATTCGATGCCGGCGTCGTGCAGCATCAGCGCGGCCGTCAGGCCGCAGGCGCCCGCGCCGACGATGGCGACGCTCGCGTGGGTCTCGGCATCGATGTGCGATGCGCGGCGGATGCCGCGTTGCGGCGTGGTGCTCATGCGAGGGATTCGGTGAAGGCCGCGCAGTCCGTCACCTCGGCCACGTTGCGCATGTCGGCCAGCGAGGTGTTGTGCCGCTCCGCGCCGAAGGCGGCGCAGCCGTCGGCCAGCACGAGGGTGCGGTAGTCGCGCATGTGGGCGTCGCGCACGGTGCTGGCGACTCCGCCGTTGGTGACGATGCCGCAGACGGCAACGGTGTCGATGCCGGCGCGGCGCAGCACCCAGTCGAGCTGGGTGTTGAAGAAGGCCGAGTAGGCGACCTTGCTGACGCTGACGTCGACCAGGCCCGCGAGTTCGGCGACGTTCGCCTGGCCCCAGCTGCCGGGGGCGAAGTCGCCGCGCTGGAGGTAGGGGCGCAGCGCCAGCAGGTGCGGCGAGATCATGGGCTCGCCGGCGGCGTCGGGCCACAGCGTGAACTGGCTCGCGACCACCATGCCGCCGGCGGCCTTGAGCCTGAGCGCCACCTCGGCCACGCGCGCGGGCAGCAGCAGCGCGGGCGGGTTGGTGTCGCCGCCGCGGGCGTAGGCGCCCTTGGGGTCGAGGAAGTCGTTCTGCAGGTCGATGACGAGCAGCGCGGTCTTGCGGCCGATGATGCTGGCGGCTTCGCTCATGACAGCCTCACCAGCAGGTTGCCGAAGGCATCGACCTCGGCGTGGAAGCCGGGCTCGAGCCAGACGGTGGTGTCGGCCTGCTCCAGGATGGCGGGGCCCTCGACGCGCGCGCCCACCGGCAGGCCCAGGCGCGCGTAGCGGGTGGCCTCGCGCCACTCGCCGTCGTGGAACACGCGCTGCATGCCCAGGGGCCGGGTGCTGCCCTCCCCTTCGGGCGCGAGCACGGCGAGGTCGAACTTGGGGCGCACGCCGATGCGGGCGTAGCGCAGGTTCATGACGCGGATGGCGATGCCGTCGAGCACGCGGCCGAAGGCGGTGGTGTAGGCGGCCTCGAAGGCGGCGCGGATGGCCGCGCGCGTGAGCGTGGCGCCGCTGCCCTCGGGCAGGACGACGGGCAGCGTGTGGGTCTGGCCGGCGTAGAGCATGTCGAAGGCGACGATCTCGCGCACTTCGTCGAAGCGCACGCCCGACGAATCGAGGCGCCGCTGGCAGGCGGCGGACAGCTCGGCCATGCGCTCGCGCATGTCGACGATGTCGAGTTCGTCGAGCGGGCGGTTGAGGGTCTGCACGGCGTCGTGCCGCATGTCGGCGATGACGCAGCCCAGCGCCGAGGTGACGCCGGGGTAGCGCGGCACGATGCCGGTGGCCACGCCGACCTCGCGCATCATGGCGCAGACGTGCAGCGCGCCGCCGCCGCCGAAGGGCATGTAGGCGAAGCGGCGCGGGTCATGCCCGCGCTCGATGGACACCAGCCGGATGGCGCCGGCCATGCGCGCGTTGGCCACCGTGAGGATGGCTTCGGCGGCCTTGTGGACGTCGAGGCCGAGCGGGCGGGCCACGTGTTCCTCGATGGCCTGGCGGGATTTGTCGGCATCGAGCGCGGCCAGCAGGCCGCCGCCCAGGGGCCGGTCGGCGGCGATGCGGCCGAGCAGCACGTTGGCATCGGTGACCGTCGGGCGCATGTTGCCGCGGCCGTAGCAGGCCGGGCCGGGCACGCTGCCGGCGGACTCGGGGCCGACCTGCAGCATGCCGCTGGCGTCGACGGAGGCGATGGAGCCGCCGCCGGCGCCGATGGTCTCGATCTGGATCATGGGCGAGCGGATGACCATGCCGAACTCGATGGCGGTCTGGGCCGCGAGCGCGGCCTCGCCGTTGGCGACCAGCGAGACGTCGAAGGAGGTGCCGCCCATGTCGCCGGTGATGGCGTTGGGGAAGCCGGCCGCGCGCGCGATGGCGGCGCAGGCGATGACGCCGGCCGCGGGGCCGGAGAGCGCGGTGCGCACGGGCAGGTCGCTCGCGGTCTGGCGCGACATGACGCCGCCGTTGCTCTGCACCACCAGCAGTTCGCCGGCGAAGCCCTGGCCGCGCAGGTCGGATTCGAGGCGCGCGAGGTAGGTGCCGACCACCGGCTGCAGGGCGGCGTTGAGGGTGGCGGTGGAGCAGCGCTCGAATTCGCGGATCTCGGGCAGCACCTCGCAGGCGGAGGTGACGTGGGGGTTGGGCCAGAGCGCGCGCACGGCGGCGACGGCGCGGCGCTCGTTGTCGGGGTTGGCGTAGGCGTTGATGAAGAAGACGCACACGGCCTCGCAGCCGGCCTCCAGCAGCGCGCGCGCCTGGGCGCGCACCTGTTCGAGGTCGACCGGCGTGTGCAGGCTGCCGTCGGCGAGCACGCGCTCGTCGACTTCGAGGCGCAGGTCGCGCGGCACCACGGGCAGGAAGCTGCCGCGCAGGCCCCAGGTCTGCGGGCGGTCGCGGCGGCGCATCTCCAGCACGTCGCGAAAGCCCCGCGTGGTGATGATGCCGGTGCGCGCGACCTTGCGTTCGAGCAGCGCGTTGGTGCCGACGGTAGTGCCGTGGACGATGGTGGCGATGGCCGCGGCCGAATCGGCCACGCGCGCGACGCCGTTCATGAAGCCGCGCGCTTCCTCGCCACGAGTGGAGGGCACCTTGACGATGCGCGCGGTGCCCGCGGCCTCGTCGAGCACGAAGAGGTCGGTGAAGGTGCCGCCGACGTCGACGCCGACGACCAGGCCGGCGGGTGTGTTGGAGTTTGCTGCTGCTGTCATTCGGGGGCCTTCTTGCTGACGTAGCCCATGGCCGTGTCGTGTTCGCGCTGGCTGGCGCTTCGCGCGGAGGGCGGGCCGTAGCCGCCGCCGCCGGGGGTTTCGAGGCGCACGCGCTCGCCCTGGGCGAGGTGGATGCCGCGCATCTTGGAGACCATGGGGGGCAGGTGCCAGCTGCCGTCGTTCTCGTAGCTGAAGACGTTGAGCGCGGCCGGGCCGCCGCCGGCGATGCCCTTGGGCGGGGAGGTGCCGCGCTCGCCGAAGACGAAGACCTCGGCGTCCTTCTCCAGCAGCTCGATCTCGTAGACGGCGCCCAGGCCGCCGCGGAACTGGCCGTCGCCGCCGGAGTCGGCGCGCAGCGACCATTCGGTGAAGCGCACGGGGTAGGCGGCTTCGAGGATTTCGAGCGGCGGAATGGTGGCGGTGGAGATGGGCGCGTTGCCGTGCGAGAGGCCGTCGCCGCCCGAATGCGCGCCATGGCCGCCGCCGAAGAAGCTGAACATCACCCAGCGCTGGCCCTCGCGCCCCGGGTCGCTGCGGTGGCCGGCGATGGAAAGCGCGTTGATGGTGCCGTAGGCCTGGGCGACGGCGCGCGTGGGGTCGGCCTGCGCGGCGGCGCTGAAGATGACGTCGATCATGCGCAGGATGGTCTCGGTGTAGCCGCCGACCGGGCGCGGGCGCTCGGCGCTGATGACGAGGCGCTCGGGGATCACGAAGTCCACGGCGTCGAGCACGCCGGCGTTGGCCGGCACGTCGGGGAAGAGGTGCTTGAGGGCGACGTAGCAGGCCGCGATGGCGGTGGCGCGCGAGATGTTGACGGGGCCGGCGCACTGCGGCGAGGTGCGCGAGAAGTCGAGCGACAGGCGCTCGCCGGCCACCGTCATGTCGAGCGCGATGGTGAGGGGCGCGTTGACGATGCCGTCGTTGTCGAGCACGTCCTCGAAGCTGTAGCGGCCGTCGGGCAGCGAGGCGATGTGCGAGCGCATGAGGCGCAGCGCGCGGGCGCGCAGCTCGCCCATGGCCTGCAGAACGAGGGCGTCGCCGTATTCGTCGAGCAGGCCGTTCAGGCGCCGGGCGCCGAGTTCGAGCGCGGCGAGCTGGCCGTTGAGGTCGCCCCACAGGCTCTCGGGCAGGCGGGTGTTGGCGCGCAGGATGGCGAGCACGTCCTGGTCGAGCACGCCCTCGCGCACGATGCGCACGGGCGGGATCTGCACGGCCTCCTGCCAGCACTCGGTGGCGGCCGGGTTGTAGTTGCCGGGCACGGCGCCGCCGACGTCGTGCCAGTGGGCGGCCGAAGCCATGTAGCAGTAGAGCCGGCCTTCGCGGAAGAAGGGGCGCACGAGCTTGAAGTCGTTGGCGTGGGTGCCGCCGTCGTAGGCGTCGTTGGTGATCCAGATGTCGCCGTCTTGCATGCCGCCGCGCGGCGCGGCGCAGGCGACGGTGGCGCGCACGGCGAAGGCCATGGCGCCGACGAAGACGGGCAGGCCCGACTTGCCCTGCACGAGGGTGTCGCCGGACTGCGCGTCATACAGGCCGTGGCAGGCGTCGTGGGCCTCGGCAATGATGGGGTTGAAGGCGCTGCGGTAGAGCGTGGCGTCCATCTCGTCGGCCACCTGTTCGAGGCGGCCGCGCAGGACGGCGAGGGTGACGGGGTCCATCGCCGCGGCGGGGGTGCCGGCCGTGTCGTTCATGGTCATGTTCGTGTTCATGTTCAGTCGACCTTGGCGTTGCTGCTCTTGACCACCTTGGCCCACTTGTCGATCTCGCGCCTGACGTGGGCGGCGAACTCGGCCTGGGTGGAGCCGACCGGCTCGGCGCCGAGGGTGGCGAGCTTCTCGCGCACATCGGGCATGCGCAGGATGAGCTGCACTTCGGCCGAGAGCTTGTCGACGATGGGCTGCGGCGTGCCCTTGGGCGCGAAGAGGCCGGACCAGGCGTCGGCATAGAAGCCGGGGTAGGTCTCGGCGATGGTGGGCAGGTCCGGCAGCGAAGGCGCGCGGTGCAGGCTGGTCAGCGCGATGGCGCGCAGCTTGCCGGCCTTGATCTGCGGCAGCGAGGACGGCAGGCCGTCGACCATCATCTGCACCTGGCCGCCCAGCAGGTCGGACACGGCGGGCGCGCTGCCCTTGTAGGGCACGTGGGTGACGTCGATGCCGGCGGCGGTCTTGAGCATCTCCATGCCAAGGTGGGCGGCGGTGCCGTTGCCGAGCGAGGCGTAGTTGAGCTTGCCCGGCTCGCGCTTGGCCAGGGCCACCAGCTCGGCGAGGTTGTGGGCGGGCACGGAGGGATGGACGACCAGCACGTTGGGCACGACCGCGACCTGGCTGATGGGGACGAAGTCGGCCACCGGGTCGTAGGGCATCTTGCTGTAGAGCGAGGTGTTGATGGCGTGCGAGCCGGTGACGCCCATGACGAGCGTGTAGCCGTCGGGGGCGGACTTGGCGACGAAGTCGGAGCCGACATTGCCGCCGGCGCCGGCGCGGTTGTCGACGACGACCGACTGGCCCCACTTCTCGCTCATCTTGGTGGCGACGATGCGCGCGGCCGCGTCGGTGGCGCCGCCCGGCGGGAAGGGCACGACGATGCGGATCGGCTTGCTGGGGAAGCCGTCGGCCTGCGCGGCGGCGAGCAGCGGCACGCAGACAAGGAAGGCGGTCGCGAGTTGGCGAAGGAGTTTCATGGGTGTGTGGATGAAGTCGGAAGGGGGGCGAGCTGCTGCCACAGCAGGCGCATGTCGATGTCGGCCACGTCGAGGACGGTGTCGCAGAAGCGCTCGGCCTGCTCGCCCGCGATGCTGCGCGCGGCGTAGTGCCTGAACTTGGCGCACAGCGCGGCCCGGTCGAGCGGGCTGGAGGCGTCGCCGGGGATGGTGTCGACGCTGTGGCGAAGGATGGCGGTGCCGCCGCTCGTCGCGTGCTCGACTTCGAGCGTCGCGCCGCGCCGGTGCTGTGCCGTGAGCGCCGGGTCGACGCGCAGCGCCACGAGCGCTTCCAGGCGGCGCAGCTCGGGGTCGTCGAAGCGACCGGGCTCGTAGACCGAGGGGTCGATGTCGCCGAAACGCAGCATGGCCGCGATGCCGAAGGAGAGGCTGAACTGCGCCTGGATGGGCGTGCGCGGCGCGCGGTTGCCGCAGTAAGTGATGGCCTCTTCGTACACCGTGAGCACGATGGCGCTGACCGGGCGCGTGTCCGCCGCCAGGCGCTCGCGGATGTGGCGGGCGGCGACGGCGCCGTAGTGCACATGGCGCACCGCCGCGAAGGGCTTGAGGTAGGCGTCGAGCAGCAGCGTCGACGCGGCTTCCGGGAGGGGCTGCGGCGCGGCGGCGGCGTGCGCGCCGGCGTAGTGCGCGAGCGCGTCGGCCGGCGCATCGATGCCGGCCGCGCTGGCGAAGGCCGACTGCAGGCCGAGCATGGCGCTGTGTGCGAGGTAGGTGTTGCGCGCGGTGCGGCCGGAGGCGACCGGCAGGTAGAGGCTGGTCGCGAGCTGGCAGGCCGCGATGTCGATCGCCTGCACGATGCCCGCCGGCGGCAGGCCGAGCAGGCAGGCCGCGCCGGCGGCAACGCCGAGCGCCGGCCAGTTGGCATCGACGTGCATGCCGGGGCGGATGCGCAGCCAGGCGCCGGCGCGGGCGCCGATCTCGTAGCCGAGCACGAAGGCCTCGATGAAGCGGCCGAGGCTGGCGCCGCCTTGCATGGCCAGCGGCAGCAGCGCGGCGACCAGCGGCACGCCGGGGCGGCCGTGGGCGAGCGCGTGGCCTTCGCAGGCTTCGTCCCAGGTGGCGGCCATGGCCAGCACCTGCGCGGCGCCGTGCATGCCGATGGGCGGGCCGTCGGGAAAGCGAAAGGCGCCGGGTTCGCAGGCGGACAACGCGGCTTCGAGGCGCCGCACCTCGGGCGCGTGGCGGCCGGCGATGGCGCAGCCGATGGTGTCGAGCAGCAGGCGGCGCGCCTGCAGCGAGGCCTCGGGCGAGGCCGCCCTGCCGGCATTCAGCGCCACGGCGGCGTGGAGCACGGCGAGCTGCGCGTCCCAGCGATGCGGATCGTCGAGCGGCGGCTTCGCTTCAGAGGCCATGGGCGCCCTTGGCGGCGTAGCGCTGGCGCAGCTGCTTCATCAGGCCGCCGGCGCGCACCATGTCCATCAGGAAGCCGGGCACGGGCTCGCAGGCGAGCGCGCGTCCGTCGGCGGTCCGCACGGCCGGTGCTTCCACGTCGAGCGAGACCATGGCGCCGTCCTGCAGCGACTCGGCCTCGGCGCAGGTCAGCAGGAGCAGGCCGACGTTGAAGGCATTGCGGAAGTAGAGCCCGCTGTACGAGGGCGCGATCACGGCCGCCACGCCCAGGTGCACCAGCACGGCGGCCGCCTGCTCGCGCGAGGAGCCGATGCCGAAGCCGGGCCCGGCGACGATGACGTCGCCCGGGCGCACCTCGCCGGCGAACCCGGGTCGCACGGCTTCGAGGCAGTGCCGGGCGATGGTCTCGATGCCGAACTTCATGGCGTGCCCGGGCGCGAGCACGTCGGTGTCGATGTCGGCGCCCAGGCGCCAGACGCGGTGGGGGCCTGTCACGGGCGCGGTCGTGAGCGCGTTCATGCCAGCACCTCGCGCGGATCGGTCACGCTGCCGCGCAGGGCGGAGGCCGCGACGGTGTAGGGCGAGGCCAGGTACACCTGCGCGCTCGGCGAGCCCATGCGGCCCTTGAAGTTGCGCGCGGTGGTGGAGATGACGGTGACGTCGTCGCCCATCGGATCGCCATAGCCGGCGCAGGCGCCGCAGGCGGTGGGGAAGAGTTCGGCGCCGGCGTCGAGCAGCGCCTGCAGCACGCCCTCGGCGCGGGCCTGTTCCTGGTCGCGCAGGCTGGCCGGCGCGACGATGAGGCGGATGCCCTTGGCGACCTTGTGGCCGCGCAGCACCAGGGCGGCGGCGCGCAGGTCTTCCAGCTTGGCGCCGGTGCAGGCGCCGATGTAGGCGATGTCGATGGGCGTGCCCGCGTGCCGGCTGACGCCGTGCGCGTTGGCCGGGCTGTGCGGCGCGGCGACGTGGGGCTCCAGCGTGCCGGCGTCGAAGCGGTGCCGCGTGAAGGCGGCATCGATGTCGGTGAACCAGAAGGCCGCGTC
This sequence comes from Variovorax sp. 01T432, assembly GCF_056398605.1. Lineage (NCBI taxonomy): Bacteria > Pseudomonadati > Pseudomonadota > Betaproteobacteria > Burkholderiales > Comamonadaceae > Variovorax > Variovorax sp. 01T432. The sequence continues at coordinate 45,297 of NZ_JBFTPS010000017.1, read as the reverse complement.
GGCCGGCGGAGCGCCCGCCTCGGCGAGGAAGGCGGCGGTGGTGGCGTCCGGCGCGATCAGGCCGACCTGCGCGCCGAGCTCGGCGCTCATGTTGGAGAGCGTCATGCGCTCCTGCATGGACAGCGCCTTGACGGCCGGGCCGCAGAACTCGACGGCCTGGTAGGCACCGCCGTTCATGCCGAAGCGGCCGATCATGTGCAGCATCATGTCCTTGGCGGTGACGCCGGCGGGGAGCCGGCCGTCCCACCACATCTGGATGGTCTCGGGCACGCGCAGCCAGATCTGGCCGGTGACGACGACGCCGAGCATCTCGGTGCTGCCGACGCCGAACATGTAGGCGCCGAAGGCGCCGCCGGTGGGCGAATGCGAGTCGCCGCCCACGCACAGGGTGCCGGGGCGGATGTGGCCGTGCTGCGGCACGACGACGTGGCAGATGCCCTGGCTGTCGTAGACGTGCGGCAGCTGCTGGTCGCGCGCCCAGTCGCGCGCGATGCGCACGATGCGGCGCGAGTCGTCGTCGCGCTCGGGCACGTAGTGGTCCATGACGAGGACGACGCGCGACTTGTCCCAGATCTGCGCCCCCAGCTCTTCGAGCATGGGCTGCAGGCGGCGCGGGCCGGAGGAGTCGTGGAACATGGCCATGTCGACGGCGCAGGTCACGATCTCGCCGACCGACACGCTGTCGCGTCCGCAGGCGCGGGCGATGAGCTTCTGTGCCAGTGTCTGCGGCTGCGCGCTGGGCTGGCGGGCGGAGGTGGTGAGCGTGTTCATTCCGGCCTGGCTCCCGAGTACTTGACGACCTGGCGCCAGCGCACGATCTCGCTCTGGACGAAGGCGGAGAACTGCTCCGGCGAATTGCCGACCGGGACGGCGCCCTCGGTTTCGAGGCGCTTGCGCATCTCGGGCGTCTGGATGGCCTTGCGGGCGGCGTCGCTGATGCGGCGCGCGAGTTCGGGCTGCATGTGGGCCGGGCCGAAGAGCCCGAACCAGGCGCTGGACTCGTAGCCGGGCAGCACCTCGGCGATGGCGGGCACGTCGGGGAAGGCGGGCAGGCGCCGGGCGGAGGTGACGCCGAGCGCGCGCAGCTTGCCGGCCTTGATGTGCTCCTGCACGTTGCCGACGGCGGCGAACATCAGCTGCACCTGGCCGCCCAGCACGTCCTGCACGGCGGGCGCGGTGCCGCGGTAGGGGATGTTGACGATGTAGACGCCCGACTGCATCTTGAAGGCCTCGCCCGCCATGTGCAGCGAGGAGCCGATCGCGCCGATGGCGAAATTGAGCCGGCCGGGCTGGGCCTTGGCGAGCGCGATGAGCTCGCGCACGTCCCTGGCCGGCACGGAGGGGTTGGCGACCAGGATGGAAGGCGAGGTGGCGACGCAGGTGAGCGCGGTGAAGTCCTTGACCGGATCGAAGGGCAGGTTCGGGTAGAGCGTGGCGTTGATGGCGTGGCTGGTGAAGCTCATGAGCAGGGTGTTGCCGTCGGGCGCGGCCTTGGCGACGGCTTCGGCGGCGATGTTGCCGCCCGCGCCGGGGCGGTCCTCGACGATGACGGTCCGGCCGAGCGCCGGGCCCATGCTGGCCGCGAGGGTGCGCGCCAGGGTGTCGGTGGAGCCGCCGGCGGGCGCGCCGACGAGGATGCGCACCGGCAGGTTGCCGGCTTGCGCGTGCGCGCCGGAGGCCAGTGCGGCGGCCATGGAGGAGATGAGGAGGTCGCGGCGTTTCATGGGTGTCTCTTTCGTTTCTTGTGCGGGCTCAGAGCCCGAGGTAGGCGCGGCGCAGTTCGTCGCTGCCGAGCAGGTCCGCGGGCGCGCCGGAGAAGCGCACGCTGCCGTTCTCTAGCACGTAGGCGCGGTCGGCGATCTCCAGCGACTGGCCGACGTTCTGCTCGACCAGCAGCACCGCCAGGCCTTCGTCGCGCAGGCGGCGGATGAGCGCGAACATCTCCTCGACCAGCAGGGGCGAGAGGCCGAGCGAGGGCTCGTCGAGGATCAGCAGCACGGGCTCGGCCATCAGGCCGCGGCCGATGGCGAGCATCTGCTGCTCGCCGCCGCTCATGGTGCCGGCGTTCTGGCGGACGCGCTCCTTCAGGCGCGGGAAGATGCCGAAGACCTTCTCGAGGTTGGCGGCGCGGCGTTCGCGGGCGCGGGTGAAGGAGCCGAGTTCGAGGTTCTCCAGCACGCTGAGGTTGGGGAAGACCTTGCGCCCTTCGGGCACCTGGATGAGGCCGGCCTTGACGACGTCGCGGTAGTGCGCGCCGCTCAGGTCCTGGCCGTCGAAGCGCACGCTGCCGCTCCAGGCGGGGCAGAGGCCGCAGATCATCTTGTTGAGGGTGGACTTGCCCGCGCCGTTGCTGCCGAGCAGCGCGACCATTTCGCCGGCGTCGACGCGCAGGTCGACGCCGCGCAGGACTTCGACACGGCCGTAGCCGCCGCGCAGGTCGCGGATGTCGAGCAAGGCGGTCATGGGTGCGCTCCCGCGGCCGTGGCGGCCGCCGCCTTGCGCAGGCGCGCGGCGGTGCCGTGGCCGAGGTAGGCCTCGACCACCTTGTCGTCGGAGGTGACTTCGGCCGGGCTGCCCTGCGCGATCAGCTGGCCCTGCGCCAGCACCCAGACGTGCTCGGCCAGGTGCATGACGGCCTGCATGACGTGCTCGATCATGAGCACGGTGACGCCGCTGTCGGCGATGCCGCGCACCACCGGCATCATCTCGGCGATCTCCTGCGGGTTGAGGCCTGCGAGCACTTCGTCGAGCAGCAGCAGGCGCGGCCGGGTGGCAAGGGCGCGTGCCAGTTCGAGGCGCTTGCGGCCGGCGACGGTGAGGTCGGAGGCGGGCTTGTCGAGCTGCGGCGCCAGGCCGACCTGCAGGGCGACTTCTTCCGCGCGCCGCAGCGCCGCGACGCGCGAGCGCACATGCAGGTGCACGCCGACGGCGATGTTCTCGCGCACGGTCTGCGCGGCGAAGGGGCGCACGATCTGGAAGGTGCGTGTCATGCCGAGCAGGGCGTTGCGATGCGGCTCGCGGCCGGTGATGTCCTCGCCCGCGAAACGGACAGTGCCGGTGTCGGGCTTGAGGAAGCCCGACATCAGCGCGAAGAGCGTGGTCTTGCCCGCGCCGTTGGGGCCGATGAGCGCGCTCAGGCTGCCCTCGGCCACGGAAAGGCTCACGTCCCGCACGGCCCGCAGGCCGCCGAAGGCGCGCGAGAGGCCGCTGATCGCGAGAAGGGGTTGCCGCGCCTCAGCCATTGCGCGCCCCCTTCCCTGCCCACAGCTGCCGCGCGGACAGCCCGATGCCGGCGATGCCGCGCGGCAGGAAGATGACGATGAGGACCAGCACCACGCCGTAGATCACCATGTTGATGCCCGGCAGTTCGCCGAAGAGGTTGCGCGTGAGGTCCGACAGGACGTGCAGCACGACGGCGCCGAGCACCGGCCCCCACAGCGTGCCCATGCCGCCGACGATGGCGCCGACAAGCGCCTCGATGGAGGTGGCCGAGCCGTAGGCGATGCCCGGGTCGATGTACTGGAACACCTGCACGTAGAAGGCGCCCGCCGCGCCCATGAAGGCGCCGGAGATGCCGATGGCCGCGAGCTTGATGCGGAAGGGGTCGACGCCGACGGCGCGGGCGGCATCCTCGTTGTCGCGCACGGCCTGCAGGTAGGCGCCGAAGCGGCCGTTGCGCAGCCACCAGGTGACCAGCAGCGCGGCGGTGACGAAGCCCAGCACCACCCACAGGTAGCCGGCGCGCGAGGCGAACTGCAGGTTGGCGGCGGATTCGCGCAGCGGCACCATCAGGCCCACGCCGCCGCCGGTGAAGGGCACGGAGAGCGCGAGGATGCGAAAGACCTCGGCGAAGGCCAGCGTGACGAGCGCGAAGTAGGAGCCCTTGAGCCCGTAGCGGAAGGTGAGCGCGCCGGTGAAGAGCCCCACCACGGCCGCGCCGGCCACCGCGAGCGCGAGCGCGACCCAGGCGTTGATGCCGCCCTGCAGTTGCGCGATGGCCTGGATGTAGGCGCCGCTGCCGAAGAAGAGCGCGTGGCCGAAGGAGAACTGCCCGCCGAAGCCGCCGAGGATGTTCCAGGCCTGGGCGATGAGGGTGGCGTAGAGCGCCATCATGACGAAGTTGAGCGTCTGCCCCGAGGTGGTGACCAGCGGCAGGCAGGCGACGAGCAGGGCGAAGGCGGCGATGCCGGCAAGCTGTGGACGGCCGCTCATGCCTTGGCTCCGAAGAGGCCCTGGGGCCGGAAGAGAACGACGCCGATGAAGATGACGAAGATGCCGATCTGCCCCAGCGATTCGCCGAGGTAGAGGCCGCCGAGCGACTCCACCACGCCGACCAGGAAGCCGCCGACCAGCGCGCCGACGAAGCTGCCCATGCCGCCGAGGACGACGATGGTGAATGCCACCAGCACGAAGCCGCCGCCGACCTGCGGGTTGACGTAGTAGGCCGGCAGCAGGAAGCAGGCGGCCGCGCCCAGGCAGGCCACGCCGATGCCGAAGCTCATGGCGTAGACGTGGTCGACGTCGATGCCCATGAGCTTGGCGCCCTCCTTCTCCTTGGCGACGGCGCGGATGGCGCGGCCGAGGTCGGTGCGGCCCATGATCCAGAAGAGCAGCGCCGAGACCACCAGCGCGCCGGCGAAGGCGACCAGCTTGGGCACGGCGATCATGGCCGGGCCGATGGCGACGGTGCTCAGGGCGTAGGCGGTGTCGATGTTGCGCGTGTCGGACTTGAAGAAGAGCAGCGCGAGGTTTTCCATCACGATCGCGATGCCGAGGGTGGCGAGCAGGATGTTCTCGTCCTTGCCGTGGCCGGCGCGGTTGATGACGATGCGCTGCAGCGCGTAGCCGAGCGCGAACATGCCGGGGATGACGATGGGGAGCGCGAGGTAGGGGTCGATGCCCCAGCGCTCCTTGAGGAAGTACACCGCATACAGCGCCAGCATCAGGCAGGCGCCGTGCGCGAAGTTGATGATGTGCAGGACGCCGTAGATCAGCGTGAGGCCCAGCGCGATCAGCGCGTAGACCGCGCCGGTGGTGAGGCCGTTCAGGACCGAGGGGAAGAGAATGTTGAAGTCGAGCATCGGATCAGGCCCCGCGCGCGGCGGCTGCGTTCCAGGCGTACGGTGGCATGAAGCCGGCGCGGCCCCACGCCAGGGATACCGCGCAACCGGCTTCGCCGGGTCGCCGGTATCGCCCCCTCGAGGGGGAGGCACCGCGGGCGCTTCGGGGGTGTTTCATCTCAAGCATGGAGGGGAAAGATCGGTTCCACTTCGCGGTAGTCGCGCGGAATGATCACCTTGATGTCGTTCTTCACCACCTGCGTCATGAGCGGCTGCGCGCCCTCGTTCTGGCCGTTGACGAACTTCGTCGGGCCATACGGCATGATGTGATTGGAGAAGGTGCTCTTCTCCAGCGCGTCGATGATGGCGGCGCGGTCGGTGGACTTGGCGCGCTCCAGCGCATCGGCCAGCACCCACATGGCGGTGTAGGTCATGAAGACCTCGTAGCTGAAGAACTGCCCCTGGGCCTCGACGCGCTTCCTGAGTTCCTGCGAGCGCTTGTCCTTGGGGTTGAACCAGTGGTTGCAGTCGATGATGCCGTTGGCCGCGTCCGGAAACTCCTTGACGAACTTGTAGCTGGAGGCGGCGCCGCCGAGCACCGAGAAGATGGCCTTGGGCGCGACCTTCTGCTGCTGCATGGTGCGCACGAGCAGCGCGTACTCGTTGTAGTAGTTGGCCGGGATCACGATGTCGGGGTTGATCGACTTCATGCGCAGCACGATGTTGTTGAAGTCGCGCGTGGGGTTGGCGTGCTTGACGACTTCCTTGACCTCGAAGCCGTAGCCCGGTAGTTCGCGCGCCAGGAGCTGGGCGGTGCCGGAGCCGAAGAGCGACTCCTCGTGGATGATCATGACGGTCTTGGCCGGGCTGCCGGCGGCCTTGTTGAGCACCAGCAGGTTGGCCATGGCGACTTCGGTCGACTTGCGGTAGCCGGGGCCGAAGCGGAAGGTGTTCTTCAGGCCGCGCTCGACGATCTGGTCGGCGACGCCGACGTCGACGACGTGGGGCAGGTTGTACTTGGCGGCGGCCTGGGTGGTGGCCAGGCAGATGGCGGAGGCGAAGGCGCCGACGATGGCGGACACGCCGGCTTCGTTCATCTTCTCGACTTCGGCGGCGCCGGCCTGCGGCTGGGATTGGGCGTCGCCGAGCAGCGCCTCGATGTGCGCGCCGCCGAGGGACTTGATGCCGCCGGCCTTGTTGATGTCCTCGATGGCGAGCTGGGCGCCGAGGCGGCATTGCTGGCCCGAGTAGGCGAGCGCGCCGGTGACGGGGTGGAGCACGCCGACCTTGACGGTCTTGGTCTGCGCGCTGGCGACCAGGGGGAATGCGATGGCGGAAGCCACGGCGGCGGAGTGCGACATGAAGCGGCGACGGTTTTGCATGGCTTTCCTTTTTCTCTCTTCAGTTGAACTGGGCTGACACATCCTGGCTGACCCACACCTTGGCATCGATGCTGCCGACGCGGGAGAGCTGCATTTCGTAGGTGTAGCGGTCGGGCCGGTAGAAGCCGTGCAGCCACTGCACGGGTCGTTCGGCGTCGTCGTAGATGAGGCGGCGCACGGCCAGCAGGGCCGAGCCGACGGACACTTCGAGGTGCTGGGCGAGCACGTTGTCGGCCAGGCGCGCCGAGATGGTCTGATGGGCGCGGCCGACCTTGACGCCGGACTCTTCGAGCAGCACGAGGATGGGCTTCTTCGCCAGTTCGCGGCGGCCGAACTGGCGCGCGATGTCGGCCGGAACGTAGGTGGTGATGTGGGAAAGCGGGCCTTCTCGGGTGGAGCGCACGCGCACGGCTTTCTGCACGGGGTCGCCGAGCTGGAGCTGCAGCGCTTCGGCGACCTGGGTGGAGGCGGAGACGGTGGCGACGTCGATGACCTTGACGGAGGTGTGCAACCCCATGGTGACGAGGTTCTCGAGCAGGCCACGGAGGTTGGCGCGTTCGACGCTGGCACCGGCGCGGGCCTCGGCCGCCATGGAAGGGGTGACGGGCCGGGTTCGGCGGCCGGGGTTGCGCGAGATCAGGCCTTCGTCAGACAAGCGCTGCAGCGCGCGGCGCACGGTGACGCGCGCCATGCCGAATTGCTCCATCAAGGCCAGCTCGCCAGGGAGGCCCTCGGCGAAACGGCCCTCCTCCAATTGCTCTCGCAACACCAGGTAGATCTGGTGGTATTTCGGCAAGGGCATTTGCGACATGGGCGCGATGGTTCTGCACTTCTAATGTTCTGTCAATGGGACATTTGATGATTGAGGAATGCTCGGGCTGTTTACTGAATGTTTGTGCGTCCCATGGAAGCACGCCCGGCATGCGGTGCGGGCCGCATACCGGGCTCCGGGGTGTGCAAACACCGAGGGCGCCTCCAACGGATCAACCTTCGCGCAACAACGAAGCGTCCGGCGGAGGGATCACCGCCCCCCCGCCGCGCCCCTTCACTGAAGCCGTGCCAAGGGGTTCGCACCCATTGCAGGCGCGAACCTCGACTCACAGCTTGAACGGAACGACTTCCTGCCGCTGCTCGCCCAGCCCTTCGATGCCCAGCGTCATCACATCGCCCTTCTTCAGAAAGAGTGGCGGCTTCATGCCCAGGCCCACGCCGGGTGGCGTGCCGGTCGTGATCACGTCACCGGGCATCAGCGTCATGAACTGGCTCACGTAGCTCACGATCTTCGCGACGCTGAAGATCATGGTCTTGGTGCTGCCGGACTGCATGCGCTTGCCGTTGAGGTCCAGCCACATCGACAGCTTCTGCGGATTGGGAACTTCATCGCGCGTCACCAGCCAGGGCCCGAGCGGGCCGAAGGTGTCGCACCCCTTGCCCTTGTCCCAGGTGCCGCCGCGCTCGATCTGGAATTCGCGCTCGCTGACATCGTTGATGGTGCAGTAGCCGGCCACGAAGTTGAGCGCGTCCTTCTGCGAAACGTAGCGCGCACGTGCGCCGATCACCACGCCGAGCTCGACTTCCCAGTCGCTCTTGACCGAGTTCTTGGGCAGCATGACCGGATCGTTCGGGCCCTGGATGCAGCTCGTCGCCTTCATGAAGACCACCGGCTCGGCGGGAATCGGCAGGCCCGACTCGGCCGCGTGGTCTGCGTAGTTCAGCCCGATGGCAATGAACTTGCCGACGTTGGCAACCGGGCTGCCGTAGCGCGGCTTGCCCTTGACCAGCGGCAGCTTGTCGACCTTCTGCTTGCGCAGCTTGGCCAGCGCGGCATCGCCGAGCTGCTCGGGGCCGATGTCCTTGACCACCGCGCTCAGGTCGCGCAGCTTGCCTTCGTCATCGATCAGGCCCGGCTTCTCCTTGCCAGGGTTGCCATAGCGAACGAGTTTCATGTTGTCCTTTCAGTTTGTGAGTCGAGTGTATTCAAGCCAGGGGCCGCCGCGCCCGGCCGCCCGAAGCGGCCGGCCCGCCCCCGGCAGGGGGAAGGCGCAGCGACACGAAGTGCGCGCAGCCTGGGGGCGAGCCATCAATAGGCGAGCCATCAATACGTGGAGCGCCCACCGGAGAGATCGAATACGGCACCCGTCGAGAACGAGCAGTCCTCCGTACAGAGCCAGCCCACCATCGCCGCGACCTCCTCCACCGTGCCGAAACGGCCCATCGGGATCTTGGACAGCATGAAGGCAATGTGGTCGGGCGTCATCTGCTCGAAGATCGCGGTCTTCACCGCCGCCGGCGTCACGCAGTTGACGCGGATGCCGGTGTCGGCCAGCTCCTTGCCGAGCGACTTGGTCAGCGCGATGACCGCCGCCTTGCTCGCGCTGTACGCGCTGGCATTGGGGTTGCCCTCCTTGCCCGCGACCGAGGCGATGTTGACGATGCGGCCGTAGTTCTGCCTGCGCATCTGCGCCGAGACTTCGCGGCAGCAGATGAACAGCCCCGTGACGTTCACCTCCATCACCTGCCGCCAGGCATCCACCGGATAGTCCCAGACCTTGGTGTTCGGCCCGGTGATGCCGGCGCTGTTGACCAGCGCGTCGATGCCCGGCGCATGCGCGAGCGTGTCGGCAACCGCCCGCGCGACCGAGGCCTGCTCGCTCACGTCGACCGTGAGCGCGAAAGCCCTGGCGCCGAGTTCGGCGGCGGCCCTGGCCGCCGCCTCGCCGTCGCGGTCCCAGATCGTGACACTGCCGCCCGAGGCCAGCAGGCGCCGCGCAATGCCATGGCCCAGGCCCGTCGCCCCACCGGTGATGACGGCATGCCGCCCGCCGAAGTCGAGCTGGTTCATATCATGATGCCGCCGTCGACGGTGAAGGCCTGGCCGGTGGCGAAGACCGATTCGTCGCTGGCAAGGAAGACCACCACCGGCGCGATTTCCTCGGCCTTGGCGAGCCGGCCCATCGGCTGGCGCGCGATGAAGGCCTTGCGCGCCTCCTCCGGGTCGACGTTGGCGTTGATGCGGTCGCCGAGCGAGGGCGTGTCGACGGTGCCGGGGCAGACGGCATTGCAGCGGATGCCCTTGGCAACGAAGTCGGCGGCGACGCTCTTCGTCAGCCCGAGCACGGCCGCCTTGCTGGTGCCGTAGACAAAACGGCTGGGCAGGCCCTTCATGCTGGAACACACGCTGGCCATGTTGATGATGCTGCCGCGCCCGGCGGCGAGCATGCCGGGCAGCACGGCCTGGATGGTCCAGAACTGGGCGCGCACGTTGAGGTGGAAGGCGAATTCAAGTTCGTCGTCGCTGGCCTGCAGCACGGTGCCGTTGTGCACCACGCCGGCGCAGTTGAAGAGCACGTCGAGCGTGGGCAGCCCTTTCACGAGCGCCTGGATGGCGGCCTTGTCGAGCACGTCGAGCCTGGCGGTCTTGATGTTGGCGACGCCGGCGTAGCTCTCGAGCAGCTTTTCGTTGACGTCGGTCGCCCAGACCTGCGCGCCCTCGGCCGCGAGCGCGAGCGCGCTGGCGCGGCCGATGCCTTGTCCGGCCGCGGTGACGAGCGCGGTCTTGCCTTGGAGTCTCATGGGATGTCCTTCTGGTGTCTTGGCTGGTGGTTCAGGGTTTCGCCCGATGGATGCGCGATACTGCGGATCGTATTCTGGATTGGCCTGACCACTTGTCCAATTCAGGACAACCCTTAACCCCTCCCCCGAGCCCTTCGAACCCCGTGCCGCTGCAGACCGTCGAGCCCAAGCGCCTCTATCGCCAGATCGCCGATCAGCTGCGCACGCTGATCGCGAAGGGCGAGTTCGCGGTCAGCGCGCGACTGCCGGCCGAGCGCGACCTGGCCCGGCAGCTCGGCGTGAGCCGGCCTTCGGTACGCGAGGCGCTGATCGCGCTGGAGGTCGAGGGCTGGGTCGAGGTGCGCACCGGCTCCGGCGTGTACGTGCTGGACCGTTCGCACCGCGCGGCGGCGCCGGTGGCGGCGACCGAATGGGGCCCGCTGGAGCTGATCCGCGCGCGGCGCGTGGTCGAGGGCGAGACGGCTGCGCTGGCGGCCACGCTGCGCAAGCGGCGCGACCTGGACGCGATGGCGAGCGCCATCGAAGCGATGCGCGAGATGGCCGACGGCAACGTGATGCCGCTCGATGGCGACCGGGCCTTCCACATGGCGATCGTCGAGGCCTGCGGCAACGCGGTGCTGTCGGAGACGGTGCAGGGCTTCTGGGATTCGCGCCGCGGCCCGATCTTCACGCGGCTGGGCGGCTACTTCGAGACGGTCAAGTCATGGCGCAGCGCGATCGCGGAGCACGAGGCCATCCTCGGGGCGATCCAGGCGCGCGACCCCGAGGCCGCGCGCGCGGCGATGCACGAGCACATGGACAAGTCCCATCAGCGATTCAGCGCGAGCTGGCGGCGGGCGCAGGCATCCTGACATGCCGCCACGGCCAATGAAGTTACCGACAATGCTTTCCTGTTCTTCCAGGCACCTCACGAGACACACACACGATGAACCCCTTTATCCGTCTCCATCCCGCCGATGACGTGGTCATCGCGCGCGGCCAGCTGGTCGGCGGCACGCCGGTCGAAGGCGTCACGGCGCGCGGCCTGATCCCGCCGGGCCACAAGGTCGCCGTGCGCGCCATCGCCCAGGGCGAGCCGGTGCGCCGCTACAACCAGATCATCGGCTTCGCGAGCAAGCCGATCGCGCCCGGCGAGCATGTGCACACGCACAACCTCGACATGGGCCCCGACAAGGGCCACTTCGAGCGCGACTACGCCTTCGGTGCCGACGTGAAACCGGCGCCCGCGCGGCGCGAGGCCACGTTCATGGGCATCCGGCGCGCCGACGGCCGCGTGGCCACGCGCAACTACATCGGTGTGCTGACCAGCGTGAACTGCTCGGCCACGGCCGCGCGCGCAATCGCCGACCACTTCTCGCGCAAGACGAACCCGGCCGCGCTCGCCGACTACCCGAACGTGGACGGCGTGGTCGCGCTCACGCACGGCACGGGATGCGGCATGGACACCGGCGGCATGGGCATGCAGATCCTGGAGCGCACGCTCACGGGCTATGCGACGCACGCGAATTTCGCGGCGGTGCTGGTGGTGGGCCTGGGCTGCGAGGCGAACCAGATCAACGCCTGGCTGGCGACGGGCAACCTGAGCGAGGGCGAGAACTTCCGCGTGTTCAACATCCAGGACACGGGCGGTACGCGCAAGACCGTGGAGAAGGGCGTGGCACTGATCCACGAGATGCTGCCGCGCGCAAACGCGGTGAAGCGCGAGCCCTGCAGCGCGGCGCACATCACGATCGGGCTGCAGTGCGGCGGCTCGGACGGGTACTCGGGCATCAGCGCGAATCCGGCGCTCGGGGCGGCGGTCGATCTGCTGGTGGCGCACGGCGGCACAGCCATTCTTTCGGAGACGCCGGAGGTGTATGGGGCCGAGCATCTGCTGACGCGGCGTGCGGTGCGGCGCGAGGTCGGCGAGAAGCTGGTCGAGCGCATCCGCTGGTGGGAGCACTACACGGAGATCAACGAAGGCGAGATGAACAACAACCCTTCGCCGGGCAACAAGGCGGGCGGGCTCACGACCATCCTGGAGAAGTCGCTGGGCGCGGTGGCCAAGGGCGGCACGAGCAATCTGGAGGCGGTGTACGAGTACGCGGAGCCGGTGACGGCACACGGCTTCGTCTACATGGACACGCCGGGCTATGACCCGGTGAGCGCGACCGGGCAGGTGGCGGGCGGCGCCAACATGATCTGCTTCACCACCGGGCGCGGCTCGGCCTATGGCTGCGCGCCCTCGCCTTCGCTGAAGCTGGCGACCAACTCCGCGCTGTGGCAGCGGCAGGAGGAAGACATGGACATCAACTGCGGTGAGATCGTCGAAGGCACGGTGTCGATCCAGGAGATGGGGCAACGCATCTTCGAGATGGTGCTTGCGACGGCATCGGGTGAGCTCTCGAAGAGCGAGAAACATGGCTACGGCCAGAACGAATTCGTGCCCTGGCAAGTCGGCGCCGTGATGTGAGCCCTGCGGCATTTCACTTCGCTTCGCCAGGTTTCATTCGCCCCCGCGAGGGGCGCGGCGCGCCGCCTGGAGGCGGCCCGGCGGCGGCCGCTACTTGAACATCAAACAGGAAGAACAATCTATGTCGATCACACTTCAAGCTTCGAACCTGCGCACGCAGGTCGCCGCCATCATCGCCGGCACCGGCAGCTCGCAGGCCGAGGCCGAGCAGGTCGCGGCCAATCTCGTTCTTGCCAATCTCAGCGGGCACGATTCGCATGGCGTGGGCATGGTGCCGCGCTATGTGGATGCCGCGGCCGAGGGCGGGCTCAAGCCCAATGCGGCGGTGAAGATCAATCTCGACGCCGGGGTGATGCTGGCGCTCGACGGCCAGCGCGGCTACGGGCAGATCATCGGCGGGCAGGCGATGGAGCTCGGCATCGCGCGCGCGCGGCAGCATGGCAGTTGCATCATGTCGCTCGCCAATACGCACCACCTGGGGCGCATCGGCCACTTTGCGGAGATGGCGACGGCGCAAGGTCTGGTCTCGATGCATTTCGTCAACGTTCTTTCGCGGCCGGTGGTGGCGCCCTGGGGCGGCGGGGACGGGCGCTTCGGCACCAACCCATGCTGCATCGGCGTGCCGCTGGCGGGGTCGGAGCCCTTCCTGCTGGACTTCGCGACCAGCCGTGTGGCGCAGGGCAAGATGCGCGTGGCCTACAACAAGGGCGAGCGCGTGGCGCCGGGCACGCTGATCGACGAGCATGGCGCGCCGACCGACAACCCCGGCGTCGTGGTGGTGCCTCAGAGCAACGGCCTTTTCGGCGCACTGATGACTTTCGGCGAGCACAAGGGTTACGGCATGGCGGTGGCCTGCGAACTGCTCGGCGGCGCGCTGACCGGCGGCGGCACCTGGCATCGGCCCGCGGACAACGCGCGCACGGTGCTCAACGGCATGCTGACGGTGCTGATCGATCCGGCCAGGCTCGGCACGCAGGCGAGCTTCGAGCAGGAAGCGCGCGCCTTCATCGAATGGCTTCGCCAGAGCCCTCCGGGCGCCGGCTTCGACGCGGTACAGATCGCGGGCGAGCCCGAGCGTCAGGCGCGTGCGATACGCGAGCGCGAAGGTATCTGGCTTGACGGCGCGACCTGGAAGGAAATCGTCGAAGCCGGACACAAGGTCGGGGTGACGGTCGGCTGAAAGACCTCATTCCTTGCCCCGATCCATCAGGAAGTTGTGCCGCCTTTCTGTGGATAAGCTTGTGAGTAGTGGCGGGAGGGATTCGCGCGAGGCCTGACGCGACGGGCCTTCCCGACGTGTTGCCTGCGGAACAGGCAGCCGGGCCTCAGTGCTGTTCCGTCGAATTGATGTAGGGGGAAGGCGAGGGAACGTTGGCCGTCGCATAGCGGTCGGGATTGCGCTGCCGGTCGATGTCGCATTGCGCCCCGAGCGACACGGCCGCCGAGACGCCTCCGCCCAGCGCCGCGAATCCCAGCAGCTTGCCCAGCGAAGACGAGGCCACCGCCCCGAGGGCTGCCGAGCTCAGCCCCGGGAGCGCGCCCGAGGTGCGGCTGATGTAGGCCGCGGTGGAAGCGCGCCCCACCGCGCCCAATTCCATGCTGTCCACGAAATTGCGCGCGGCCGAATTCAACCCTCTGCCGACCGCCGAGGAGGACCCGCACATCACCAGGGAGAGCGAAGCGCCGGCCCGCCCCACGAGACCGACGGCCCCGATATCCCCGCGACGGTGGCGCCTACGCCCGTCCACGAGGAAGCCTGCTCCAGGCGGTCGGCCAACGCGCCGTCGCCCCGCGCGCGCGTCACGACCTCTCCGATATGAAGACCGGCCGATGCGCCGGACAACGCAACACCGACGCCACTGATAGTGTGAAATCTCACACCACTCCCATTTCTGGTAGGTTGCCAATCGCTGCAAGCCGCAATTCCACGGCTTTCTTCAATGTCACCGGCCTGCAGCGCGCGCCGGAATTGGCGTCAGCGCGGTGCGTCGCCCTTGCGGTACTCGGCGGTCAATTCGTCGAGGCGTTTCTTCAGGTCGGGGTCGAGCCTGTACTGCGCGGCCGCGAGCGTCGCATCCAGCTGCTCCGGCCGGCTGGCACCCAGCAGGGGCGCGGTGATCAAGGGATTGGCCATGACCCATGCGACGGCTAGGGTGGCGAGCGGGACACCGGCCTCGTCGGCAAGCTTGTGCAGCTGCGCGACGGTGGCGAAGCTGCGCTCGTTCCAGTAGCGGTCCTGGTACATCGCGCCGGCGGTGCCGAGCTTGAAGCGGGTGTTGTCCTGCGGCGCGGAGCCGGCCTGGTACTTGCCAGTGAGGAGCCCGCCCGCGAGCGGGTTGTAGGGGATCACGCCGAGCCCTTCTTCCTCGGCCAGCGGCAGCAGCTCGCGCTCGATCTCCCGAAAGAGCAGGCTGTAGCGCGGCTGCACCGAGACGAAACGCGTCAGCTTGCCCAGTTCGGCGCGGCCGAGCGCTCGCGCGAGCCGGTAGGCCAGGAAGTTGGAGACGCCGACGTAGCGGGCGCGGCCGGAGCGCACGATCGTGTCGAGGGCCTCGATGCTTTCGTCGAGCGGCGTGTTGCGGTCGTCCTGGTGCAGCTGGTACAGGTCGACGTGGTCGGTCTTCAGCCGCCGGAGGGATGCGTCGATGGCATCGAGCAGGTGCTTGCGAGAAGCGCCCTGGTCCCAGCTGTGGGGGCCGACCTTGCCGACCGCCTTGGTCGCGAGGATGACGCCGGCGCGCCCTGCGGGACCCCTGGCCTGCAGCCAGTTTCCGATGATCTCCTCGGTGCGGCCGGTGGTCTCGACGGTGCCGCCGAGGGGGTATACGTCGGCGGTGTCGATGAAATTGATGCCGCCCTCGGTGGCCTTGTCGAGGATGCGGTGCGAGACGGCCTCCTCGGTCTGCAGGCCGAAGGTCATGGTGCCGAGGGCGAGCCGCGACACGGTGAGGCCAGTGCGGCCGAGGCGGGTGGTGGGGATGCTCATGGGGTTTGCTCCGATCTCGTTCGCTGGGTGGCGATCATATGCAGCGCAGCGGGATCGTGCTTGCCCCGTGCTCAGCTCTTGCTGTCGGCGTGCGCCGGCTTGCCGACCTGGATCGTCGCCTCGTCGCCCTTGATCCTCGCCTGCACGGCCTTGACCGCCTTGTCGACGCGCGCGCCGTAGTCGGCGTCGGCCTGGCGGAAGTGGCCGACGGCGCGATCGATGATGTCCTGGCGCGTGACGGCGCCGAGGCTGCCGGCGATGTTGTTCGCCAGGCACTGTTTCGCGGCCTCGTCCATCAGGCGGTAGAGGTCGCCGGCCTGCACAAAGTCGTTGTCGGCGGGGTGCCGGGTCCAGGCGTGGCTGCCGGTCCAGCCATGGATCTCGAGCGGCGCGTACAGGGGCTCGTCGCTCTGCTTGGGCGCGTCGCTGAAGCTGTTGGGCTCGTAGTTGGGGCCGCGGCCGCCGTTGTCGTAGCGCATGGCGCCGTCGCGGCCGTAGTTGGCGGCCTTGGTGGCGTGCGGGCAATTCACCGGCAGCTGGGTATGGTTGATGCCCAGGCGGTAGCGCTGAGTGTCGCCGTAGCTGAAGAGGCGACCCTGCAGCATCTTGTCGGGGGAAGGGCCGATGCCGCGCACGAAGTTGGCGGGGTTGAAGGCGGCCTGCTCGATCTCGGCGAAGTAGTTGTCGGGGTTGCGGTTGAGCGTGAGCGTGCCGATGTCGATCTTGGGGTAGTCCTTGTGCGACCAGACCTTGGTGAGGTCGAAGGGGTTGAAGCGATAGCTCTGCGCCTCGGCCACCGGCATGATCTGGACCTGCACGCGCCAGCTGGGGAACTCGCCGCGCTCGATGGCGTGCAGCAGGTCGAGGTGATGGTGGTTCGGGTTCTCGCCGCCGACGCGCTGCGCTTCTTCGGCGGTGAAGCACTCGATGCCCTGGCGGGTCTTGAAGTGGTACTTGACCCAGAAGGCCTCGCCCTTGGCGTTGACCCACTGGAAGGTGTGCGAGCCGAAGCCGTCCATGTGGCGGTAGCTCCTGGGGATGCCGCGATCGCCGAAGAGCCAGGTGAACTGGTGCGTGGCTTCGGGCGAGAGCGAGAAGAAGTCCCAGGCGTTGTTCGGCTCCTGCACATGGCTGTAGGGGTCGCGCTTCTGCGAGTGGATGAAGTCGGGGAACTTGAGCGGGTCGCGGATGAAGAAGACGGGCGTGTTGTTGCCGACGAGGTCGTAGTTGCCCTCTTCGGTGTAGAACTTGAGGGCGAAGCCGCGCGGGTCGCGCACGGTGTCGGCCGAGCCCAGTTCGAGCGCGACGGTGGAGAAGCGCGCCAGCACCTCGGTCTTCTTGCCGACCTGGCTCAGGAAGCGGGCGCGGGTCCATTTGCTGACGTCGGCGGTGACTTCGAAGGTGCCGAAGGCGCCCGATCCGCGGGCATGCACGACGCGCTCCGGAATGCGCTCGCGGTCGAAGCGGGCGAGCTTCTCGATGAGGTGATGGTCCTGCATCAGCACCGGGCCGTTGGGGCCGGCGGTCTGGGACTGCTGGTTGTTCTCGACCGGTGCGCCGGCCTCGGTCGTGAGCTTGCGGGATGCTGTCATGGCGGGGGTTCCTCTCTTGGTTCTGGAGCCATGAATTCTGGACACCGGGAGAACACTTGGGGATGACATCCGCCTATCCCGGCGATAGGTGGCGATCGCCGCCGGAATGCTTCAGAGCATCAGCGCGACGGCGGCTTCCAGATGCTCGGAGGGCGCGCGCCGGAAGCCCGAGCGCGCGAAGCGCTGGAGGCGGCCGACGATGAAGGCCGTGAGGGTCGATGCCCGCACCTGCGCGTCGACGCTGGGCGTGGCCGAGCCGTCCGCCGCCGCCTCGCCGCGCAAGGCCTGGCGCAGGGTGGACTCGATCTTGTCGAAGAACTGATTCATGCGCGCCTGCAGGCGCTCGTTCTCGAAGACCAGTGCGTCGCCGACCATCACGCGCGTCATGCCCGGGTTCTTTTCGGCGAACTGCACCAGCATCGCGATGATGCGCGCGGCCTGCTCGCGGCCCGGCGCCTCGCGTTCGGTGATCTGGTTGACGAGGGTGAAGACGCTTTGCTCGATGAAGTCGATCAGCCCCTCGAACATCTGCGCCTTGCTGGCGAAGTGCCGGTAGAGCGCTGCTTCGCTGACCTCGAGCCGAGCCGCGAGGGCGGCGGTCGTCACGCGCTCCGCGCCGGGCTGTTCGAGCATGGCGGCCAGGGCCTGGAGAATCTGCACACGCCGCTCACCCGGCTTGGGGCGCTTGCGCGTCGGCGTGGCCACCGGTCCGGAACTCTCTGGAACCTCGGGGGCTCCTGTCTCGTCGTTCTGCATTGGGCGCGTGCAAAATGTAAAAAATTGATTCTCGCACAGCGCAGTTAGCGCGCGCCAACCGGGCATGCCCTTGCTTGTCGCGCAGAATCAAAGGGTCTATTGACGGCGAGGGAGCCAGCGGATGAGCCAATCGATACTTGTGACGGGCGGAGCCGGGTTCATCGGCAGCCATACCTGCGTGGCCCTGGCGGCGGCGGGCTATACGCCGGTGGTGCTCGACAACCTCTGCAACAGCGACGTGCGCGTGATGGACAGGCTGGCGCGCATCATCGGGCGCGCGCCGCGGTTCATCGAGGGCGATGTGCGGGACCGGGCGCTGCTCGACAGGGTCTTCGGGGCGCAGCCGATCGCCGGCGTGATCCACTTCGCCGGACTGAAGGCGGTGGGCGATTCGGTGGCCGACCCGATCAAGTACTACGACAACAACGTGCACGGCAGCTTCGTGCTGGCGGCGGCGATGCAGGCGGCAGGCGTGAAGACCTTCATCTTCTCGTCATCGGCTACGGTGTACGGCGACCCCGAGCGCTCGCCGATCCCGGAGGATGCGCCGCGCCGGCCGGCCAACCCCTACGGCCGCTCGAAGCTGATGGTGGAAGAGGCGCTGGCCGACCTGCAGCACGCCGACCCCGAGTGGCGCGTGGCGCTGCTGCGCTACTTCAACCCAGTGGGCGCGCATGAGAGCGGGCTGATCGGCGAGCACCCGCAGGGCAAGCCGAACAACCTGATGCCTTTCGTCTGCCAGGTGGCGGTGGGGCTGCGCGACAGGCTCTCGGTGCATGGTGGAGACTACCCGACGCCGGACGGCACCGGCGTGCGCGACTACGTGCACGTGATGGACCTGGCCGAGGGCCACGTGGCCGCGCTGCGCCACGCCGAGAAGCAGCCGGGATTGGTGACGCTCAACCTGGGCACCGGGCAGGGCGCGTCGGTGCTGGACGTGGTGAAGGCCTTCGAGCGCGCGAGCGGCAAGGCCATTGCGTACGAGATCGCGCCTCGGCGGCCGGGGGACGTGGCGGCCTACTGGGGCGATCCTTCGCTGGCGCAAGCCACGCTGGGATGGCGCGCTCGGCGGGGGCTGGACCAGATGTGTGCCGACAGCTGGCGCTGGCAGCAGGCGAATCCGCGCGGCTACGAGGAGCCCTGAATGGCTCAGCGCGCCCGGATCATGGTCCCGTAGGCCTGATCCGTCAGGATCTCCAGCAGCATCGCGTGCGGCACGCGCCCGTCGATGATGTGAACCGCGTTGACGCCGCTCTTGGCCGCGTCGAGGGCGCCTTCGATCTTCGGCAGCATGCCGCCGGAGATGGTGCCGTCGGCGAAGAGCTCGTCGATTTCGCGCGCGCTCAGGTTGGTCAGCAGCTTGCCGTTCTTGTCGAGGACGCCGGGCGTGTTGGTGAGCAGCATGAGCTTCTCGGCCTTCAGCACGGTCGCGAGCTTGCCGGCGACGACGTCGGCGTTGATGTTGTAGCTCTCGTTGTTCTCGCCGAAGCCGATGGGGCTCACGACGGGGATGAAGGCGTCTTCCTGCAGCGCGATGACAACGCTGGGGTCGATGGCGACGATGTCGCCGACCTGGCCCACGTCATGGTGCACGGTGGGGTCGCTGCGGTCGGCGAGCTTGAGCTTCTGGGCGCGGATCAGGCCGCCGTCGCGCCCGGTCAGGCCCACGGCCTTGCCGCCGGCCTGGTTGATGAGGCCCACGATGTCCTGCTGGACTTCGCCGGCGAGGACCCATTCGACGACCTCCATGGTCTCGGAGTCGGTCACGCGCATGCCCTGGATGAAGTGGCCTTTCTTGCCGAGCCGGTTGAGGGCCGCCTCGATCTGCGGGCCGCCGCCGTGAACCACCACGGGGTTCATGCCGACGAGCTTGAGCAGCACCACGTCCTCGGCGAAGTCGGCCTGCAGGCCGGGATCGGTCATGGCATTGCCGCCGTACTTGATGACGATCGTCTTGCCGTGGAACTTGCGGATGTAGGGCAGCGCCTGGGCCAGGATTTCGGCCTTGTCGCGAGGGGGGATGTTGAGGACGGGGTCGGTCATGGCCATTGCGGGAAACAGGTGGGCGGATTGTGCTCGAAACCGCCCCGCCCCGTTCGAAAAATACCGCCCCCACTCCAGCGCCGAAGGACTGGCCTTAACCCGGAAACACCGCGGAACCGGCTTTGCCGGGCCGCAGGTGTTGCCCCCGGTGAGGGGGTAGGCGCAGCGACACGAAGTGAAGTGCGCGAAGGCTGGGGGTGCTCAAGGCTTTAACCAGCGAGGGACCTTGAAGCGCACGATCATGAGGTAGGCAGCCACATAGGTTGCAACGAACAGCGCGCAGAAGGCCATGAGGATCGGCGTGTTATTCCAGAACAGCACGGCGGGCACCACCGTCAGTGCCGCGAAGATCCACAGGTAGGGCGAGGTGCGATTGTTGCGCGCCAGCAGTTGCCGCGCCTCGTCGTCCGCGAAGGCCACGCGCACGATGCGGCGGAAGATCAGCTGGTGGAAGTGCAGCGCGTCGGCGGTGCCGGGCGACTGGCCGCGCGCGAGCTTGCGGTAGATGGAGAACACCGTCTCCCACACCGGGTAGATCAGCAGCAGCATCGGGAACCACGGCGAGACGACGCGGTGCCGCTGCACCAGGCTGACGCAGGCCACGGCGATCACCATGCCCCACACGTAGGCGCCGCCGTCGCCGGCGAAGATCTTGCCGCGCGGATAGTTCCAGATCAGGAAGCCGAGCGTCGCGCCGACCAGGCACATCACCATGGCCGCGAGCTGCCGGTCGCCGACCTGCAGGGCCACGTGCGAGATGGCGAGGCACACCAGCACGGCCACCGTGCCCGCGAGGCCGTTGTAGCCGTCGATGATGTTGAAGGCGTGCGGCAGGCCGCCGATGGCCAGCGCGGCGAACAGGACGGCGGCATAGGGCACGGCCTGGAGCCCGCTGTCGACAAGCGGGACGCCGGTGCGCGCCAAGCTCAGGCCGAGCACCCCGCACAGCAGCAGCGCCGAGCCGATGGTGAGGCCGAGGCGGTAGCGCACGGAGACCCGCTGGGTCACGTCCTCGATGATGCCGCCGAGGACGGCCGGGGCGATGCCCAGCAGCGTCAGCGCCGACGCCTTGAGGGGCCAGGACACGTTGAAGGGGTCCGAGGGGATGCCGGCCACGAGCCACGCCACGCCCATCCCCGCCATGATGCCGGCGCCGCCCAGACGCGGCACGTGGCCCTTGTGGAAGCGCTGCGGCATGTCCGCGGCATAGCGCCTGGCGTGCCGGCGCCCGCGCCGCATGAACAGCTGCACGGCCAACGCGGAGAAGAAGAAACTGATGACGATCAGGGCAATCATGTGTGGAGCGAGGGAACTCTAGAATCCCCGAGCGAAATTAGACCATGCCGCCTTCCCCCTCCCCTGCCGCCCCTCCCGCCCCTGCATCCGCGCCCCTCACGGTCTCGATCGTGAGCCACGGCCAGCTCGAACTCATCCGCCCGCTGCTCGAGCAGCTGGACCGGTTCAGCCGCGCGGTGACGGCCAAGGTGGTGCTGACGATCAACATCCCCGAGCCCGACCTGCTGGCGGGCGCCGCCTGGGGCTTCGAGATCGAGCGCGTGGAGAATGCCGTCCCCAAGGGCTTTGGCGCCAACCACAACGAGGCCTTCGCCCGCTGCGCGACGCCGTGGTTCCTTGTGCTGAACCCCGACATCCGCTTCGACACCGACGTGTTGGGGTCCCTGCTCGCGCAGGCCGCGCCCGAGGCCGGCCTGCTGGCGCCTCGGATCCTGGAGCCGGGCAAGCCGACGCCGGAGCAGCACCGGGCGATCATTACGCCGCTGGAGATCGTCTCGCGCAAGCGCCCGGGCTATGCGCGGCCGGCGGTGCCGGACTGGATTCCGGGGCTGTTCATGCTGTTTCGCAGCGCCGCGTACCGGGAGATCGGCGGCTTCGACGAGCGCTTCTTCATGTACGGGGAGGACTTCGACATCTGCGCGCGCCTGCGGCTGGCCGGCTGGAAGCTGCAGATCGCGGAACAGCTGCAGGCGCGGCACGACGCGCAGCGCGCCAGCCACCGCAGCAAGCGGCACCTGTACTGGCACATCACGAGCCTGCTGAAGGTGTGGTCGTCGGCGGCGTTCTGGCGCTATCGGCGGCTGCACCGGGCGGGGTGATTCAGACGCCTTCGAGCAGATCGCGCAACACGTCGCGCGCTCCGTAGCCGAAACTGCCGTAGCGGCCGGTCATCGCTTCCTGAAGCACGGGCAGGCAGCGTGCGAGGCGTCGCGCCGGCAGGGCCGCGCGAACGCGCTGGTGTTCGAGCTTGGACCGCACCCCGGCGATGGCGGCCGGCGGCACCTTCGCGCCCAGCGCCAGCAGGCGCGCGAGCAGAAGCTCAGCCTTGCGCACACGCCGGACGGGCATGTCGCCACGCGAGGCGAGGAGCTTGCGCAACTTGTCGACGAACGCATGGCGCCGCGCTCCGACCTGGTTGGACGCATGCTGCCGATAGTCGATGAGTTCGTCTTCGAGCAGATCGACGGGACCCACGGCGGCCGCGACGATGCCGAGCCATTCGTCGTGCAGCCACTCGACCGGAAACGGCGCGGCGTCGGCCAGCAGCGACCGGCGGAAGACGGCCGTCGCCCCGGCGACCAGGTTGCGGCGCAGGAGCATGTCGAAGGCCTGGCCACCATGGACGCCTTCCAGCTCGAACGGCTCGACTTCCAGCGCTTGAAAAAGCGAATGCCCCAGGGGCCTTCCCTCCGCGTCCACCAACCGGGCGTCGGTGTGCAGCAGCAGGAGATCGGGTCGCCGCGCGAACTCCGCCACCATGCGCGCAAGTCGGTCGGGCCGCCAGGCGTCGTCCTGGTCGCTGAACGCGATCAGATCACCCTCGCAGGCCATGGCTGCCTGCTCGAAGTTCTTCGTCACGCGCAACGCCGCGGGGTTGCGCAGCACGCGCAGCGCGACAGCATTGGCAGGGCGCTCGCGGTTGCAGTCGTCGACGGTTCTCAGCGCGATCTCGACGCATCCATCGCTCGAAGCGTCGTCGGACAGCACGATCTCGCGCGGGGGCAGCGACTGCCGGCAGATGCTTCGTATCTGCTCTCGGATGAAGCGTGCGCCGTTGTACGTGCAGAGTGCGACGGAAACGGAAAGAGGATCGGAAGCGAGGGTCAAGCGAGGCCTTGGGGCGCGGACGCAGCGTGCGCGGGCGGAATTATCGTCGCGCCCCTCGAAAACGCGGTGCCGAGGGCACGCCGTGGCGCGCCGGTAAAATCACCGGCCCTGCAAACCCCTAGGAAAAAGATGCGCGTGCTTTCTGTGGTTCTCTCGGGAGGCTCGGGCTCCAGGCTCTGGCCCCTGTCCAGGCAAGCCTTTCCGAAGCCCTTCATGAAGCTCGGCGGCTCCTCCCTGCTCCAGCAGGCCATAGAACGCGGGCAGGCATGCGGCACCGGCGACCTGATGGTCGTGACCAATAAGGACCACCTGTTCCTCACCAAGGACGTGCTGCGCCAGATGTCCGACCCGCCCGAGGCCACGCTGCTGCTCGAGCCCAGGGGACGCAATACGGGGCCGGCGATCGCGCTGGCCGCCCTCCAGTGCCTGAAGCAGTTCAGCGGCGACACGGTGATGCTGGTGCTTTCGGCCGATCACCTGGTGCCGGACGTGGAAGCCTTCGTGGCCAGCGCGAGCCAGGCCTTCAGACTGGCCGCGCAAGGCTCGCTGGTGGTCTTCGGCATCAGCCCGACCAGCCCCGACACCGGTTTCGGCTACATCGAGGTCGAACACGTCTCGCGCGACAGCCAGCCGACCAAGCGCTTCGTGGAGAAGCCCGATCTCGAGACCGCCCAGGAATACCTGGCGACCGGCCGCTACTACTGGAACAGCGGCATGTTCTGCTTCACCGCCGACGCGATCATCTCGGCGTTCGAGCGGCACGCGCCGGAGCTGCTGGCCGCCGCCCGCCGCGCCCTCGATTCGTCTCAGGCCAACGGCAACACGCTTCAGTTCGACTTGCACGCCTTCGGCCTCCAGCCTGACATCAGCATCGACTACGCGGTCATGGAGCGTGCCGACAACGTGCACGTGGTCCCCGCGAAGTTCGGCTGGAGCGATGTCGGCTCGTGGCCCTCGGTGGCCAAGGCGCACACGCCCGACGCGAGCGGCAACACCATGCCCTCGGACGTGGTGGCGATCGACACCACGGGCACCCACGTGCAGGTCGAAAGCCACGGCCCCAAGATGGTGGCCACGCTGGGCGTGCATGACCTGGTGATCATCGACACGCCGGACGCGCTGCTGGTGGCGCACAAGGACAGCGCCCAGAAGGTCAAGAAGGTCGTCGACGCCTTGAAGGCCCGCAGGCACGACACCATCAACCTGCCGGCCGTGGTCCATCGCCCATGGGGAACCTATGCATCCCTGAAGGAGGAGGACGGCTACAAGGTCAAGCGCATCACGGTCAAGCCGGGTGAATCGCTGTCCCTGCAATATCACCACCAGCGCGCCGAGCACTGGGTCGTCGTGCAGGGCACGGCGATCGTCCAGGTGGGCGATGTGGAGCACAAGACGCTTCCCGGCGAATACCGCTACATACCGCTCAAGGAGAAGCATCGTTTGACCAATGTCGGCAAGGATGAGCTGGTGCTCATCGAAGTGCAATGCGGGGTCTACCTGGGCGAGGACGACATCGTGCGGCTGGCCGACACCTACGGTCGCGTATGAGCCAGGCACACTCCAACCTGCATCGCAACGCATGGGCCGACTGGTGGGAAGGCACCCGCCGCACAGACATCTGGTGGACGCTGGCCTGGTTCGACATCGTCCTGCGCTATCGCCGCTCCATGCTCGGCCCCCTGTGGCTGACACTCAGCATGGGCTGCATGATCGGCGGCATGGGGCCGCTCTACAGCGCGCTCTTCGGCACGACGCTGTCCAAGTTCTTCCCGCACCTGGCGCTCGGCATCATCTTCTGGACCTTCTTCGCCAGCATGGTGACGGACTCCTGCAATGCGTTCATCGGGTCGTCGAACTACCTCAAGCAAGGCTACTTTCCGATCAGCCTCTTCGTCTGGCGAAGCATGTCGCGCAACCTGATCCAGCTTGGCCACCAGATCGTGCTGTACGTGCCGGTCGCATTGTGGGCGGGCATCTCGCTGTCGTGGTCGGCGCTGCTGTTCGTGCCGGCCTTCCTGCTGGTGCTGGTCAACGCACAGGCGCTGGGCCTCGCGCTCGGCATCGTCTGCACGCGCTTTCGCGACGTCACGCAGATCGTCACCAGCGTCATGCAGATGCTGATGTTCCTGACGCCCGTCTTCTGGCTGCCTGAAAGCCTGCCGGGTCGGGCCCAGCTGGTCCTATGGAATCCGTTTGCGCAGATGCTCGACCTGCTGCGCGCGCCACTGATGGGCGGGGTGTCGGGTGCCCACAACTGGTGGGGCATCCTGATCTGGACGACGCTGAGCGTGACCATTTCAAGCATGCTCTTCAAGAAATACCGCCGTCGCGTCGTCTACTGGCTCTAAGAAGAACATGGCTTTCATTTCCCTCAAGAACGTTTCGGTCAACTTCCCCATCTACGGAGCCGGCTCCGCCTCGCTGAAGAAGACGCTTGCGGCCTCGGTCACCGGCGGGCGTTTCGGCAAGGAAACCGGGGTCAACGTCGTACAGGCCCTGAGCAACATCAATCTGGAGCTCAAGAGCGGCGACCGCCTCGGCCTGACGGGCCACAACGGGGCGGGCAAGTCGACACTGCTGCGCGCGCTTGCCGGTGTCTACGAGCCTTCATCGGGCGAGTTCGTCCGCCAAGGCTCGGTGTCCAGCCTGATCGACCCCTCGCTGGGAATCGAGGTGGATGCCACCGGCGTCGAGAACATCATGCTGCGGGGACTCGTCATGGGCATGAGCAAGAAGCAGATCGATGCGCTCACGCCGGAGATCTGCGAGTTCAGCGGCCTGGGCGAGTACGTCAACATGCCGGTGCGAACCTATTCCACCGGGATGCTGATGCGGCTGGCATTCTCCATCTCGACCAGCGTCCAGGCCGACATCCTGCTGATGGACGAATGGCTGTCGGTGGGCGATGCGGAATTCACCGAGAAGGCCGAACAGCGGATGAAGGACGTGGTGGCCAAGTCCGGCATCCTGGTGCTGGCCTCGCATTCACCCCAGTTGATCGCCAAGGAGTGCAACCGGGTGATCCACCTCGAGCACGGGCGGATCGTCGAGTAACAGGCCCGCGCTGGCGGGTCAGCGCCCGGCGCGCCGCAGTGTCCGGATTTCCTCGAGCCGGCTGGCGATCCTGTGGCCCGCTGCTTCCAGCGACAGGTTGGCCTGTGCGCTGGCTAGGCCGCGCGCGCCGACCTCACGCGCCCATTCCTGGTTGTCGTAGACGCGCCGCATGAGTTGCGCGGCGCGCTCGACCGATGGCTCCGCCCACTCCAGGTGGCCGTCGTAGGGCGGTATCGGCCAACCGAGCTTCACGAGTTCGTAGGGGACGAGCAGGCTGTTGCCGTCATCCATGAAATCGACGTTGCCCGAGAAGTTGGTGGCGATGACCGGCTTGCCCATCAGCATGGCCTCGGCCATCGTCAGGCCCAGGCCCTCGCTGCGATGGAGCGAGACGTAGGCATCGCACGCGTCCATGAGCGAGAGCACGTCGTCGGGGCTGTACACCTGGTCGATCACGACGATGTTGGCGCCCGCGGCGGCGTCGCGCAGCGCCTGCAACTGCGTGGGATGCCGATCGCCATAGGAGCTCTTGAGCACCAGGCGCACGGGCTCGTCCTCGCGGAATGCCAGCTTGAAGGCGCGTATCAGGCCCAGGGGATTCTTGCGCTCCATCACACTCATCATGTGGAATATGAAGAGGAAGGTGAAAGGCTCCGGGCTCAAGCCGAAATAGGCGCGCTCGCGCCGCTCGTAGGGTGCGAGCTTGACGCCCGGGAAGAGCGTGCGCACCGGAATCGAGAGACGCTCGCGCAGCCCGCGCGCGACGAATTCGGTGGCCGCCCACACCTCGTCCACCTTGCGTGCGTGCGCAACCCACGAATCCGGGATCGAATCGAACTCCCAGTACCAGTAGGCGATCCGGTAGGTGCGAGGGCTGCGCTGGAAGAGGTGCGAACGCTTGTACGCGTCGTCGAAATACGGCTCTGGCTGCGTGTGAAGGATCGTGACATCGTTGCATTCCATGCCACGGAAATCGACGTGATGGGGGTCGTCCTTGATGTCCGTGCGGACGTCGCGCAGCGAGGTGGAAACGCCCGCCAACCTCATGGCTTCGACCATCGATTCGACCGAGACCCGCAGGCCCGAGGGATAGCAGAAGTGACCGATGACATTGACGCCGGGTCTCACGATCTCGACAGCGACCGCCTCGGGATCGAGCCGATGGCACCAGTCGCGAACCGCTTCGGGTAGGGCCGCCTCCCGCGACGACAACCAGGCCAGCAGCGCGCGCGCGCCGCGCTCGTCGGAAAGCGCATCGGGATGCGCCGCCCGCCATGCATCGCGCGCCCAATAGCTGGTGCGAATCTGCAGTGCGGGTTCTTGCCATTCTGGCCATCCGGAGGGGTCGGCCCAGTCGGCCGAGACGCCGTACTCCGCCGCGAACCAGGCCGCAAAGGCGTCGCGCCCGAAGACCGTCAGGCCATCGGGATGCTGCGCCTGCCACGCAGGTGCGAAGGAGTAGGCCAGCATGAGTTCGCGCTCCGGGTCCTGCGCGGCCTCCAGGAACAGCCACCAGATTTCCTCCAGCCGCAGATCGAATTCGGCTCTTCCGTGCTGCATGAACCAGCGCAACAGATGCAGCATGCCGGCGGGCGTCAGACCATGGGGGAGCAAGGCAACCAATCGTTCGCTGGCAAGGAACGCCTGCCTGGCGCGGGCGGAAATACCGGCCTCCAAGGCATCGCCCAGGTGCTGCTGGGCCGAGGCACCGAGCCCGAGCTCCGAGGCACCCGACTGTTGGAGCCACTGCCCGAACTCTCCGTCGCTGCCGCTGGCGAAGGCGGTCGGGAATCGCGTGCGCACATCGCCGCGCTTGCGCCACAGATCGACACAGAAGCGCGCGGCGGACCAGCGGTCGGTCACTTCCTCCGACAGGACCGGCGACCACAGGATGTCGGTCAGCGGCAGGCCGGCGGCTTTCGCCACCTTGGCGTCGTCGAACAGATCGAGGGCAGAGGGCGCCGGGACGGCCATTCCGCGCTGGCGCATGGCGATCCGCTGTTGCTCACGCCGGACCCAAGGCGCCAGCTTCGCCTCCCCCGCGCGAGCGGCGAAGCGCTGGCGCATGAGCTGGATGCGCTGCCGGACCCGCCAGGGCGTGACGATCCAGTAGACGCGCTTGACCGCGCTCCTCAAGTGCCTTCGCAGTTCGGTTTTCTCAGCCATGGTGATTCAGGAAGTCCTGGTAAGCGCTCTTCAAGCCGACATCGAGCCGGGTCTTCGCCTTCCAACCCAGGGCGGCCAGCCTGCTCACGTCCAGCAGCTTGCGCGGCGTCCCATCGGGCTTGGTCGCATCGAGGAGAAGTTCGCCTTCATATCCCACCGTGGTCTTGACGAGCTCCGCGACCTCCCGGATTGTCATGTCCTCGCCGACGCCGACATTGATCAGGGGCGTCACATCGGCATGGGTCAGCGCGGCGAATCGCTCGTCCGGCAGATCCAGCAGGAACAGGATCGCATCGCCCAGGTCCGACGAGTACATGAATTCCCTGCGCGGCTTGCCAGAGCCCCAGACAACGACCGATGGTTCCGCGTTCATCTTGGCGTAATGAAAGCGCCTGACGAGCGCAGGCAGGACATGGGAATGCTCGGGATGGTAGTTGTCGCCGGGGCCGTACATGTTGGTCGGCATCATCGCGAGGTAGCGGGTTCCGTACTCGCGGTTGAAGGCCCAGCAGGACTCGACGCCGGCGATCTTGGCAAGCGCATAGGGCCGGTTGGTCGCCTCCAGCGGCCCGGTCAGCAGGTACTCTTCCTTGATCGGCTGCGGGCAATCCCGCGGATAGATGCATGAGGAGCCGAGAAAGATCATGCGATCGATGCCCGCCTCGTGTGCCGCATCGAAGACGTTCAACTGGATGCGCAGGTTGTTGTGCAGGAAGTCGACGGGCAGGTTCGAGTTCGCCAGGATCCCGCCCACCTTGGCCGCGCACATGACGACGTGGTCTGGCCCGTGCCGCAGGAAGAACTCCCGCGTCGCGTCGCGATCCTCGAGATCGAGCTCGGCGTGAGTGCGCGTCAGGATCTCATAGTCCGCACGGCCCCCCAGCGCCTTCAAGGTGGCAGAACCGACCAGGCCGCGATGGCCTGCCACGAATACCTTCTTTGTTTCCATCAAGAACCTCAATAACTTCGCAGCGAATGCGATGAAGAACGGCACGACGCCGCGGTCAGCGCCCGAGCATCTGGCGCGCCAACCTGAGCATCGGATGCCAGATGAAGCGCGTCGACCTGAAGAGCGCATTGCGCTGGGCCAACCCGCGCAGGCCCGCAGCCTGACTACGTGCCCCGGCTGGCGCGGCCGGCCCCTCGGGCGCAAACGCGTGCTGGTACTTGCCCACATACAGCGTCTTGGCAGGCGCAAGGATAAAGCGCACGAGTTCTTCCTCGGATTCTTCCCAGATGGCGCGGCCCGCCACCGTACCCGCCCTCGCCTGCATGCCCAACCTCGATGCACCGGAGAAATCCAGGGCTTTCGGATGGTGAACGTCGTAGAGCAAGCCGTTGACGCCGGACAGGATGTACTCGTTCATCGTGCCCTGGTCGGGCGCCACGACGCATTGGCCGCGCCCCATCGCTTCCAGGAAGGACTGGCCAATGCCCTCCTCCGCACGCGGCGCGAAATAGACGTTCGCGCGCGCCATCACGGCGTTGAGGTCCGCCTTGTTCTCGAACCACGTCGAGGTGGTGATGTTGTGCAGGGCAATGTCTTCGGCCGGCGGCAGTTGCGGCGGCGGCGTGCCCGGATCGGTCGCCAGGTGAATGTGGAAGCTGTCGAAGCGCGTGTTCCCGAGGAGCTTGCGGATCGTCTTCCAGGGCAACTGGAGTTCGCGCCGGACCCAGAAGAAGCCGTGCAGGCCCTGCTGGGGAGGCGCGGGCAGGGTCTCGACCGGCTGGTAATAGCGAACGAAGTGGCTCGCGATGCCGAAGCCCGTCGTCATGCAGTGCACGGCGTTGGAAAAGTTCAGCACCTTCGAACCCTGGAATGGCTCCCAGAAGGCGGACAGGTTGAACATCGGCCCCTGCCAAAGCCCGAACTGGTCGAGCATCGGGATGTAGATGACGTTCGGATGCGCCTGCCTGAAATACCCGCCGCCCGGCGAACAGAAGGACTGGAACATGATCACCACGTCGTACGAAGCGACGTCCTCCCACGCCACGGGCGGCCCGCCCTGCCAGGCGTCGTCCCAGAAGTGATCGACGGCATGGCCACGGCGCCTCAGGATCTCCGGCAGGAACTCGGTCGAGCGTGTGGTGCGATGGAACGAATGGTCGACATAGGCAATTCGCGCCATGACAGTCACCCTCTGAGCCGCCGGTATCCACGGGCGGCGAACCTGTAGAGGCGGGGATGTTGGTGAAGTGCCCTGCGGACCAGTTCCTTGAAGGAACGTCCCAGGGGAGTCATCGCACGGCCCATGGCCGGCTGGGCGCCGGAGGCGACATCGACTGGATGCTGCAGTGTCGCCATCGATGCCCAGCCCAACGCGCTCAGAAAGTCCGGCTTGCTCTCGTGCATCGCGAAGACCCGCCGCAGGAAGAGTGTGTGATTGCCCGGCCGATCGCTCTGCTCGGCTGCAAAGGCGCCTGCGAGCTTGAAGAAGCTGTGATAGAGGCCATTGACCTCGACGGGCGAGAGAAAGCCAAACCGCTCGCTCACGACGCGCACGCATTCGAGGCTGTGCTTGCGCACGTCGCCCGAGGTGCCGCCCATCGAATAGTTGACCGTGGGCTCCCGCGTGTAGATGAAGCTTGCACCGGACTCCAGGCAGGTCATGATCCACTTGAAGTCGGCGGCGATCTTGAACGAGGTGTCGTAGGGCCCTGAGCGCTCATAGGCAGCACGGGTCGCGTAGATGGCGTTGTGGCAGTCGTTCGCGCACGTGAAGTAGCAGCCGGGATGCACGAACTCGGGATGCCATTCGTGGATGGCGTCGACCGAGCGCACCAGGGCAGCCGTGAGCAGCAGGGCGGGTTCATCGACCGCGGCGCGCATGCGATGCACGGCGATCTCGGCGGCATGTGGCTCCAGCCAGTCGTCCGAATTGAGGATGCAGATCAGCTGACCGCGTGCCAACGGAACAGCCTTGTTGATGGCCTCATAGAGGCCGCGATCAGGCTCAGAGGCGAAATAGTCGAGCCGATCTGCGTACGTCCTGATGAGTTCCAGGGTCCCGTCCGTCGACGCGCCGTCGAGCACGATGTGCTCGACGTTGTCGTAGCTCTGCTGCTGCACGCTTTCGATCGTTCGGGCGAGCGTGGCCGTGTTGTTGCGCACGACAGTCACATAGCTGACCAGGGGCCGCGTTGGCGTGCCCGTCTTCAGTTGGCCGAGCGTTCGCAGTCCGCCCTCGATGCGCCCGGAATCTCCCGGCGCGGGGAGCCGGTCGGCCCAGACCGGCCAGGCGCCCTCGTCGCGCTGCGGCGGGTTGGCGCGCTGCGCCAGAAAGGTTGGCCCCCTGCTGCCGTTCGCATAGCCGAGGAAGCTGGCTTGGGGCATGTCGTCGACACGCGCCACCGGCAGGCCTTCGAGGGCGGCGGGCAGCAGCGCCGGCGGGTGTCGCAGGCGCGCAGGTCGAGCCGCGTGGAGCTCGTTCGAAGCGCCCAGCGCATGCATCACGATTTCGGCGCAGCGGTCCCAGTTGAACAACGAAGCCCTCTGAAAGCCCTTGCGAGACAACTCTGCCCTCAAGGATTCGGAGCCGGCAATCTTCTGGATGCTCCGGGCCACACCCTCGACATCGTCGGCATCCAGCATCAACGCGGCATCACCCGTCACCTCCGGCAAGGAAGAATTGTCGGCGCAGATCACCGGCGTTCCGCAAGCCATGGCCTCCAGCGGCGGCAGGCCAAAGCCTTCATAGCGCGACAGGTAGATGAAGCAGAGCGCATCGCTGTAGAGCGCCGAAAGATCGGCGTCCTCCACGAACCCCGTCAGGAGGATGCGCTCGCGCCACCGCCCCGCTGCGGCAAGCGCCTCCTCGAGCTTTTCGAGCTTCCAGCCCGACATTCCCGAAAGGACGAGATGCATCCGGCTCGCTTCGTTCCGGTTCATGTACTCGACGAAGGCGTTGACCACCTGGTCGAGGTTCTTCCGGATCTCCAGCGTCGCCAGGCTCAGGACATAGGGCACCCCGACCGGAATGCCGTAGCGCACGCGCATCGCTGCCCGCTGGGCCTCATCGCCGCAGGGCTTGAACCAGTGGCCTGCAGCCAGGGGGATGACGGTGATCTGCGCCGGGCTGAGATCGGGCCGGTACGCGAGGAGCTCCATCTTGGTGTGCTCGGAGATCGCGAAGATCACCGTGTGCTCGTCCAGGTTCGCGATGATGCGGCGAACTTCGGCCGCGGCCTCCTGGCTGAAGTAGTCGGGCCGGTTGATGGCGATCAAGTCATAGACGATGTGGGCATGCAGCACGTTCTCGTCTTCCAGCCACTCGACCGGCGCCACGCCGAAAGGCGAGAGAAGGATGTCCGCGTCAGCCGATGGTCGGGCCCGGCGCCAGCACAGTTTGCCGGACAAGCCTTTCTCGTCGATGTACTTGCGGGCCTTGGCCTCATCGCCCTCCCTCGCAAAGAAACGCACGTCGAGACTCGATGACCGGGCGAGCCGCGGATAAAGCTCGTCGCAGACCCGGTAGACCCCTGTCTTGACGCCCTGGGCCAACACGTACATGTCAAGCGCGAGACGTGGCTTGGATTCACTCATCATTCAATATCAGGTCAACATACGGGAACGGACGCGGATCGTGCCGCCTCGCCAGAAAGAACGGGTCCCGCGCCACTTCGTTCCGATTGGGACACAGGCCAAGCACCATTCACGCCGCGGGGCCCCAAGAGAGGGAAAAAGATGCGAAAGAATGTATCCGGAACGATCGACAAAACCGCGCCTGAAGCCTGAAGCAAGGACACGTGGTCTTGACGAGAACGCCGACAGGGGAAACGCCCGTTCCCTCCCGGGACGGGGCTTCGTCCATGACTCTGTCAGAAGCCATTCTAGGGCAGCAAAACGAGACTGCTTTGTAGGCCGAGCCCGGATTCAGTCCGCTCGACGGCAAGTTCGGTTCGTGCTTCAGGCAAAATCCCCCCTCGGCCCATGCGCCGAGAAGCATTTGCGCGATGTCGCAAGAAACCGAGGCCCCTTCGCCACGAAGCGGCGCCCATAGAACTCATATCGGAAGGTACTCATGAAGAAACGCGCTGTAGTCACAGGTATCACGGGCCAGGACGGCGCTTATCTGGCCGAATTGCTCCTGAGCAAGGGCTACGTCGTTTATGGGACTTACCGCCGGACAAGCTCCGTCAACTTCTGGCGCATCGAGGAACTCGGCATCCAGGACAACCCCGACCTGCACCTGATCGAATACGACCTGACCGATCTCGGCAGCTCGATGACGCTCATGAAGGAGGCCGCGCCCGACGAGGTTTACAACCTTGCCGCGCAGAGCTTCGTGGGCGTGAGCTTCAACCAGCCCGATGCCACCGCGCAGATCACCGGCATGGGCGCCTTGCACCTGCTCGAAGCGATCCGCCTGACGAATCCGAAGATCCGCTTCTACCAGGCCTCCACTTCCGAGATGTTCGGCAAGGTCCAGGCCATCCCGCAGGTGGAAGAGACCCCGTTCTATCCGCGCAGCCCCTACGGCGTGGCAAAGCTCTTCGCCCACTGGATGACCATCAACTACCGCGAGAGCTACGGCATCTTCGGTTGCAGCGGCATCCTCTTCAATCACGAGAGCCCGCTGCGCGGCCGGGAGTTCGTCACCCGCAAGATCACCGACGCCGTGGCCAAGATCAAGCTCGGCAAGCTCGACGTGCTGGAACTCGGCAACATGGGCGCCAAGCGCGACTGGGGCTTTGCCAAGGAATACGTCGAGGGCATGTGGATGATGCTACAGGCCGAGGAGCCTGACAGCTTCGTGCTTGCGACCAACCGGACGGAGACGGTTCGCGAGTTCGTCGACATGGCCTTCAAGGCCGCGGGCTATGAGCTTCGCTTCGAAGGCACGGAGCAGGATGAGCTCGGCATCGACATCAAGAGCGGCAAGACGATGGTGCGCGTCAATCCCAAGTTCTATCGACCGGCCGAGGTGGATCTGCTGATCGGCAACCCCGCTCGCGCCAAGCAAAAGCTGGGCTGGGAACCGAAGACGACGCTGGAGCAGCTCTGCACGATGATGGTGGCGGCGGACTTGCGCCGGAATGCCGAAGGGCGTTCGTTCTGAGTGCTGCCGACCCCATGCGAGAGGACGGCATCAGGTGATTGTTGACGTGCGGACCTCGCAAGCGTCCGCGCCTTTCTCGTTGCCGCAGGCCGACGAGTCGATGATTGGCATGAGACATACCGAAAGAACAGGCGTGGATATACGCGTGGCACTCTCTTCGAAGGCAAGAATGCTCTCGTCGGCGCCGCGCGAACGGACGGCGTCCGCGGCGGATCGAACCGGGTCCGCCGATCCACGGAGCCATTCCGCTGAAACAGCCTCGCAAGCGACCGAGCGCGCCGGCGCCGGCCTGGGTGCGACCCTCAAACGGGGCCTGCGCCCTGTCGCGCGTGCTGTATTCAAGGTCCTCAAGCCGATCGGCCGTCCCTTCGCATTCCGGCTGCGCGCTTATCTGTTCAGGGAATTGCAGCTTGAAACGCAGGCGCTTCACGAGAAGGTTGCGCGCGACCTCGAAGCACACAAGCAGTCACAGCTGGAGGCCGTAGAGCGGCTGCTGACCCTCCACACCACCCATGTCCTGCGGGAAGTACAGGCCATGCGAGAGTCCTTGAGGCGCGATTTTTCCAGCATCGCGCTTGACGTTGGGCGGCAGGATCGCATCGCGGGCCAGCTCGGCCGCCTCGAAGATGAAGCGCGGGCTTCCGCATACCGGGTCGCAGTGGCGTGCGGTCCCGATGAAGTGCTGCTGCGCACCGCCGTCGGTTATGTACTGTGCCCCGCCTCCGACCACGCTCTCCTGGCTTTCGTGATGGAGTCTCGCGGCGAACTCGAGCGCGGCACCCGGCTGCTGATCCAGAAGTTGTTGAGGCCCGGCGACACTTTCGTCGACGCTGGCGCCAACATCGGCATGCACACCCTGGCCGCGGCCACGGCCGTGGGTGAAGGGGGGCGCATCGTGGCGTTCGAGCCTCTTCCCTCGACGCACGAGCTACTGCGCAAATCCATCTGGACCAACGGCTTCTCGGAGATTGTCGAGACGCATCAGGCGGCCGTGTCGAACAGGCAGGGGCGTCAGCCATTGTTCCTTGGTGCGACGAGTGGGCATCACTCCCTGTATCCGCTGCAAGCGCAGAGGGTTGCGACGCCGCCAGCGGTGGAAGTCCCGCTGGTGCGCATCGACGACGTCCTTGGTGCCGGGGCAAGAGTCGACGTGATGAAGATCGATGTCGAAGGCGCGGAACTCGAGGCCGTGGAAGGCGCTGGCGACACCATCGCCAACAACCCGGGCATTGCGCTGATTGTCGAATTCGGCATCTCCCACCTCCGCAGGACAGGACACTCGACCGAGGAGTGGCTGCAGCATTTCGAGCGCCTCGGCCTGGGCTTCAGCGTGATCGATCCGGAAACAGGAGCACTGCGCGAAGGATCGTTACAGGAGATCGAAGGCAGCTTTTCCGTCAATCTCTTTTTCGCGCGCCCAGGTTCGGAAGCCTGGAAGCGGGCGCGAGGCACGCCATGACGCAAGCAGTGGTCATGGTCGGAGCCGGAGGACACGCGAAGGTTTGCATCGAATTGCTGCGTGCGATGGGCACGGAGGTCGCCTGCTGCATCGGCGGGGAAGACAGCGGCGACTTGTGTCTCGGCGTGCCGGTGTTCAAGGGCGACGAGCATCTTGCCCGGCTCAGGCGCGAAGGCCACACACTCGCCTTCATCGCCATCGGCTCGAACGAGCTTCGCCAGCGCCTGGCCTTGTCGGCCACGGCACTGGGTTACGAACTGGTCAACGCAATCAGCCCCGCGGCGGTGGTTTCACCCAGCGCCCGGCTGGGCAGGGGGATTGCGATCATGGCCGGCGCCGTGATTAATGCAGACACCTCCATCGCCAACCTCGCGATCATCAACACCTCGGCGAGTGTCGACCACGATGGCGATATCGGCGAAGCAGCGCACATCGCGCCCCAATGCGGCCTCGCGGGCAATGTGACGGTTGCCTCGCGGGCATTCCTGGGCGTTGGTTGCAAGGTGATACCGGGCATCTCCATCGGCGCAGACGTGGTGGCGGGCGCCGGCTCCGTCATCGTTTCGCATGTCGCGCCAAACGCAAGAATTGCCGGCGTGCCGGCCAAGAACCTAAGTAAATGAACATGGACAAAATGAAGCGCATCTCAGTAGCTGAACCCAAGCTCGCCGGCAATGAACGCAAGTACGTCCTCGACTGCCTGGACACCAACTGGATTTC
This sequence comes from Variovorax sp. 01T432, assembly GCF_056398605.1. Lineage (NCBI taxonomy): Bacteria > Pseudomonadati > Pseudomonadota > Betaproteobacteria > Burkholderiales > Comamonadaceae > Variovorax > Variovorax sp. 01T432. The sequence goes on along the minus strand of NZ_JBFTPS010000017.1, from coordinate 8,872 downwards.
GTCCAACGGCAAATACATCGGCGCCTTCGAGGAGGCCTTTGCATCATTCTGCGGCGTCAAGCACGCCATCGCGGCGAACAATGGCACGACGGCGCTTCATCTTGCGCTGGTCGCACTGGGCCTCGGCCCCGGCGATGAAGTGATCATCCCGACGGTGACCTATATCGCCACCGCCAACGCGGTGCGCTATTGCGGCGCGACGCCGGTGCTGGTCGACGTGTGCGCCGACACGATGAACATCGACCCCGTCCAGGTCGAGCAGAAGATCACGCCGCGCACGCGCGGCATCATTCCGGTGCACCTCTACGGCCATCCCGCGGACATGGTGGCGCTGTCGGGCATCGCACGCAAGCATGGCCTCTGGATCCTCGAAGACGCCGCCGAGGCGCACGGCGCGGAGGTCCAAGGCAAGCGCGTGGGGAACCTATCGGAGTGCGCGACCTTCAGTTTCTTCGGGAACAAGATCGTCACCACCGGCGAGGGCGGCATGGTCACCACCAACGACGACGAGTTGGCGGCCAAGCTGCGGCTCTACCGCGGCCAGGGCGTCGACCCGAAGAGGCGCTACTGGTTTCCGGTGATCGGCTACAACTACCGCATGACCAACATCCAGGCGGCGATCGGGCTGGCCCAGATGGAGACGATCGACGCGGCACTGGAGGACCGGCAGGTCCTCGCAAAGATGTATGACGAAGCGCTGCACCCCTTGAAGGACCAGCTCGTGCTGCCCGAAACGCAACCCGGCATGCACCACGTCTACTGGATGTATACCGTCTTCCTTCGCGATGGCGACGAAGGCCGCCGCGATGCGATCATGCGCGCGCTCGACGAAGCCGGCATCGAGACGAGGCCCGTGTTCTATCCGATGCATGTGCTGCCGCCCTACAAGGAAGACGCGAGCTACCCCGTGGCGGACCTGTGGGCCCAGCGCGGAATGAACCTTCCGACACACCAGTTCATGACCAGAGATGACGTCAACCGTATCGCCGCAAGCCTGGCACAGGCCCTGGCGGTGGCCGTGGTTCGATGAGGATTGCGCTCTGCTCGTCTTTCGTTCCATTCGTCGATGGCGGCTACAGAAACATCGTTGAATGGCTCGAGGTCGTGCTGCGCGAAGCGGGGCATGAAGTGGAGCGCATCTATCTTCCCGAGGTGGACGCGCCGGATCTTCTGTTCAAGCAGATGGCCGCCTTTCGCTTCGTCGACCTGACGGCTGCGGATCGGATCATCTGCTTCAGGCCGCAATCGCACTTGATACAGCATTCGCACAAGATCGTCTGGTTCATTCACCATCTACGCGCGTTCTACGACCTGTGGGACAGCCCCTATCGCGGCTTTCCGGACGACGTGAAGCACCGCGGCATTCGGGATGCCTTGCGCGCCGCCGATACGGCCGCGCTGCACGAGGCCAAGCATGTGTTCTCGAACTCCCGGGTCGTTTCCGATCGCCTCAAGCGCTACAACGACGTGGAGAGCGAGCCGTTGTTTCCGCCGGTACTGGATCCTGAACGTTTTCACTACCGTTCGCTGAACGACGAGATCGTCTGCATCTGCCGTCTCGAAGGCCACAAGCGCCAGCACCTGTTGGTGGAAGCCTTGAAATATTGCCGCGCTCCCGTCAGGCTCCGTCTGTGCGGATTGGGCGGCGGCGTGGCCTACCCGGGCTTGCTGGCCCAACTCGCCCAGGAGCATGGAGTCACCGGCCGAGTGACACTGGAGCATCGCTGGATCACCGAAGACGAGAAGGCAGGCTACCTCGCGGACTGCCTGGCCGCGGCCTACCTGCCCTTGGACGAAGACTCCTACGGCTATCCGACCTTGGAAGCCGCCCACGCGAGCAAGCCCGTCCTGACGACCAGCGATGCAGGAGGCACGCTGGAGTTCGTCGTCGACGGGGTGAATGGACTCGTCACTCAGCCTCAGCCCGAGGCGCTGGCCGCGGCGATGGATCGGCTCTTCGACGACAGGAACGCCACCCGCCAGATGGGTGCGAAGGCCAATGCGCGCATCGGCGAGCTGAACATCAGCTGGTCACATGTGCTCGAAAGGCTCCTGGCATGAGGGTTCTTGTCGTCAACAACATGGCCCCCTTCGTCTCGGGCGGGGCCGAATCCATGGCCGCGCACCTCAAGACCCAGATCGAGATCGCCGGCCACCAGGCCGAGGTGCTTCGCATCCCTTTCCAGTGGGAGCCCGCAACGCGCATTCCTTCGCAGATGCTGATGGCCCGCGCTTTCGAGCTTCAGAACGTCGACCACGTGATCGCGCTGAAGTTTCCCGCGTACCTGATTCCGCATGCGCGCAAGAGCCTGTGGCTGGTGCACCAGTACCGGCAGGCCTACGACCTCTACGACGCCGGCCAGACCAATCTGCCGGCGGGCCAGACCGGCGCCGACATCCGGAGCCTGATCAAGAATGCGGACGACGAATGCTTCCGCGGGGCGCGGCGCATCTTCGCGATCTCGGATGTGACGCAAAAGCGCCTGGCCCACTACAACGGGTTCGCGTCCGAGGTGCTGCGCGCCCCGATCAACGATCCGGAAATCTTTGTCGGCGGCCGAGCCGAAGGCTACATCTTCGCGGGCGGCAGAGTAAATGCGGCGAAGCGCCAGCACCTGCTGCTGGAGGCACTGGCTCTGAGCTCGAAGGAAGTGCGACTCGTCATTGCCGGGCCACCGGATTCGGCGGCCGACGCGACAAGACTGCAGGAGGCCGCCGAACGCCTCGGCTTGCAGGATCGCGTGCGGCTGGACCTGAGATTCCTGGCGCGCGGGGAATATGCCGACTACATCAATGGCGCGTCGGCCGTGGCGTCCCTGCCCTTCGACGAGGAGTCCTTCAGCTATGTCGCGATGGAGGCCGCGACGGCGGAAAAGGCCTTGATCAGCACGACCGACAGCGGCGGCGTCCTGGGTCTTGCAAGGCATCACAAGACAGGATGGGTGGCCGAGCCCCTGCCCGAGGCTTTGGCTGAAGTGATGAAGGCCGTGTATTCGAATCCAAGGCGCACGCGCGATTTCGGGGTCGCGGCCAAGGCATGCTGGGTGGACTACAACATCACCTGGCCCGCCACGGTGGAGGCACTTCTGTCATGAAGCTCGTCATCTTCACCCCCTTCGCAAGATCGTCGGCGATCGGCCGCGTGACGGCGTTGATCGTCAAGGCTCTTCTGCAACAGGGGCACTCTGCCGTCGTGATCCGAACGGAGCAGGAGTCCCTCTTGCTGTCTCCCACGCACGGCTGCGAGGCCGAAGTCATTCCGTGGACGGATGCCAAGGCAGTGCGGGCTGCCGTCGACGACGCGGATGCGCTTGTCTACCAGATCGGCAACAACTACGCCTATCACTGTGGCGGCCTGCACTGGCTTGCAATGCTGCCGGGCATCGTGTGCCTGCATGACTTTCTGGTGGCCCACCTCTTCATGGAATGGGCCCAAGGCAGACGGGCGCAGGCGGAGCGCGTTCTGACCGAGTGGTATGACGCGGATGCAGCGACCGAATTCTTCAGCCCCGCGGACTCAGAAGCCTTTATTGAAAGGGCGGGCCGGCTGTTTCCGATGACCGAATGGATCTGCTCGATGGCGCTTGCAGTCGTGTCGCACAGCCACTGGGGAATGCGGCGCGTCGCCAATTCGTGCCCCGGGCCGCTGCGCGTTCTTCCATTGCCTTATGACGCGCCTTCATGCACGCGGCACGCTACGACTGCAGGACACAGCGACGGGTCGGTGAACGTGCTCACGGTCGGACATGTGAATCCGAACAAGAGAATCGACAGCGTGATCCGCGCGATCGGATCAAGCACGGCTTTGCGCAGCACTGTTCGCTACCGGCTTTGCGGCCTGATCGAACCGCGCATGGCCGTGCAACTGACGGCACTCGCGCACGCTCACGGCGTCAATCTGGAAATCTCAGGGGAAACCGACAGCGTCGTCCTGCAAGGCGCGATGAACGACGCCGACATCGTCTGCTGCCTCCGCTGGCCCAGCCTCGAAGCCGCATCGGCGACGACCATTGAAGGCCTGCTGTACGGAAAGGCTGTCGTTGTGACGGACGCGGCCTTCTACAGCGAATTGCCGGACGACTGCGTGCAGAAGATCTCGGTGACCGACGAGATAGCGGAACTGAGGGCAGCGCTGGAGCATCTTTGCGCGAACACCGAGGCTCGCCGGGCCATGGCGATGCGAGGGCAAGAATGGGCCACCAGGACATTCAGCGCCACAAGCTACGCCGAGCAGTTGGAGGATTTGGTCCAATTGGTGGCAACCGCGTCACCAGCAATCAACATGGCAGGGGACATCCTCAATCAGATGAGCGAATGGGGCGCCTCCGCGGCCTTGATGACGGCCGAGGATATGATGCGTCCACTGGACCTGTTTTGTATTTCGGGGCAGCCGGACACCGGCGTTGCGGGCTCGTGAGTTGATAGATCGAGCATTGAAGAGAAGAGGTCTTGATTCCATGAACAGTTCAGTGCCCGCAAGCGCAAAGGCAACTACGCTCGCTGGCGAGCGCCATCAGAGCCACATCAGCTACAGACGCGACATCGATGGCCTTCGGGCCATTGCCGTGCTTGCTGTGCTCGTGTTCCATGCGTTCCCTACGGCCCTGCCCGGCGGATTTGTCGGCGTGGATGTCTTCTTCGTCATCTCGGGCTTCCTCATCACAAAGGTCATTCTGACCAATCTCGAACGAGGAAGTTTCACCCTCGGCGACTTCTATGTGCGCCGCGTCCGGAGGATCTTTCCAGCATTGCTTGTGGTGCTGGTCGCGTGCCTGGCGTTCGGCTGGAAGACCATGCTGGCGGAGGATTTGACTCAGCTCGCGAAGCACGTTTTCGGCGGCGCAACGTTCTCCTCCAACCTGCTGCTGTGGAAAGAAGCCGGCTATTTCGACAAGGCATCCGAGGCGAAGCCGCTCCTGCACTTGTGGTCGCTGGGGATCGAAGAGCAATTCTATCTCGCCTGGCCAGTTCTCATGTGGCTGGCATGGCGCCAACGCGTTTCACCTGCCATCCTGATTGGCCTGACCGCGCTCGCATCGTTCCTACTCAACGTGGCGGAGGTAAGGACCAACCCGACGGCAACTTTTTAGTCGCCGCTGTCGCGCGCGTGGGAACTGCTCATGGGCGCAGCGCTCGCCTATGGCGGCTCCCCTGCTCGCTTTAGCCAGACGCAACGCAGCATCGCTTCCTCCGTCGGCGTGGCCTCGATCGTGGTCGCAGTCTTCTGTCTGAAGAGCTCCAGCAGGTTTCCAGGCTGGTGGGCGCTCCTTCCTTCCGTGGGTGCGTGCCTAATCATCGCCGCAGGCTCCGGCGCGTGGGCGAATCGCGCGATTCTCGCGCGCCCACTCACGGTTGGCATTGGCCTCATCAGCTTCCCGCTCTATCTTTGGCACTGGCCGCTGCTGACGCTCGGGCGCGGCGCGGTGCCGGACACTACTCTCGGACGTGTAGGCTTGTTGCTTTCCAGTGCGGCGCTGGCCTGGGCCACCTACGCGCTCGTCGAAAAGCCGCTGCGCTTCGGCGGCAGGGCCAGGCTCAAGGCCCTCTCGCTGGGCGCACTGATGTTGGTCATCGCGTGTATTGCTGGCACGATCTACAAAGGCGCAGGCTACCCGACTCGCTATCCAGAGTTTATTCAGAACGCCACGCAATATGACCTCGACGGATATCGGACTGGCATGCGGTGGCGCAAGTGCTTCCTGGACACCGATCAGGACGCGAGCCAACTGGCGCACGAATGCGTCGAGCAGGGCAACAAACCTCTCCTGGTGCTCTGGGGCGACTCCGGCGCCGCATCGCTCTATCCTGGCTTTCGCGAGGGTGTGCCTGACGTCAGGATGGCCCAGTTCACCGCCTCCTCTTGCCCGCCCATACTCGCTTACACCAGCGACGCCAACCTGACGTGCAGTGGCAAGAATCGTAAGGCGCTGGAGATGATTACTAAGCTCAAACCCGAAATCGTGGTTCTTACTGCGATCTGGCTCAACTACACCAATGACATTGCGCAGCTGGCCGACACGATCGCCAATGTGCGCCGCCTCGGAGTTCGCCACGTTGTCATCCTCGGACCGGTGCCAGCCTGGAAGGACACACCATCGCGCATTGTGTTTCGCCTTTGGCAAGAGGATCCACTGCACCTCGTACCGTCGACCAGATTGGGCTATCGAAAGTTCGGCCTGTATGAAGACGACCCGGTGCCGCGCAGCGAAAGACTCGAAATCGCGCTTCGGAATGTGGCCGGAGAATCGGGTGCGACCTATGTATCGGCCTTGGCCGCACTGTGCAACGACCAAGGCTGTCAGACGCGGGCGTCGAGCAAGGGTGGGGAATCCTTCTATCTGGACATCGTGCACCTGAACCGCACGGGCGCGGAGTTCGTGGTAAAGGCCATTGCAGACCAGCTTGCTTTCGTCGAATCAAGAAAAGATACCAAATGATCTCCATCTTCGTACTAGCTTAGACAGAATGGCTTGAGCCGTTGAGGCAGCCCGTCCCCGGGACGACCGTGGGTGCGCCGAGCCACGACGCTGCAGCCCGAGAGGGAGACGCGCCGCGCAGCAGATCGCCTTCGAGGAGTACCTGCAGGCGGTGAGCGAAATCGGGGTGCGCACATCGCACACCTAGAACAGTCGCTGCGAAACGGCTGACGGGCTGCTCGCTGGCGCCGGTAGCGGCCGCGCTGCAGGCGCTGCGCGGTGTGCAGCTCATTGCAGCGGTCACGCTGGTCGCAGAGATCCAGGACTTTCATCGCTCCGCCAACCCACGCCAGTTGATGACCTGCCTGGGCGGGGTTCCCAGCGAGGACTCCAGCGGCCAGCGCCCCCGATAGAGTGCCATCACCAAGGCCGGCAACTCGGCGGCCCGGCGCGTGCTAGCGGAGGTGGCACATCTGCACCGCGATCCCGCTCGAATCAGCGCAGCCATCGGGGAGCGCCAATCGGACCTGCCCAAGTCCGCGACCGACATGGCCTGAACTGCGCAGTTGCGTAAGCGCGCGGTGATCCCGTCTTGACTGCAGTCGCAGATCAGGCTGGCAGCGTGGCAGCCGGCGATCCGGCAGGAGTTCGGCGACGCGACTGGCCGGCTGCGTGGGCAGGCGCTCGAGGATGTCGCTGAGGTAGTCGCCCGCAAGCCGCCGCGCAAGATGTGCTTCGGCGAGTTCAAGTCTCCGGTCAGTCGAGTTCGAATTCGATCGGGCGAGTAGGTGGTGCCACATGGGCGCAGGTTCGCACGCCCCTAACGGCGTCACCGTCACTGGAGTACCGCATCAAGTCACTGTGCCGGCCAACGGCCTAGCCGGGCGCACCCTGCCGTTCTCTTCCGACTCCCGACTCGTGGAGTGGAGAGCATGAGGACTCGCGCTGCTGTCACTTGAGGCTTCAGGGCCGGGGGCTCCTTCGTTGAGCCACAATCCTGCCGGGTCCTCCTGAGAAAGGCGACACCACAGACTGCCATTGACGTTTTAGGCCATCATGGAAAAAGACTCGCAGAAAATCGAATTCGCAAACACGCTCCGAGGGGCTGCCGCCCTCAGCGTCATGCTCGCGCACTACTGCATCGTCTTTTGGGAGTACCGGGACATCGCGGGCGGTCTGACGAATTCGACAGTGCTTTCCTCGACAATTGCCACGCCACCCTATCTGCTCGCGCTGAACGTCCTTGACCCGTTCAGCTTCGGAATTTTTGGTGTCGCGCTATTCTTCTTGATCAGTGGCTTCGTCATTCCCTTCTCATTCCAGCGTACCGATTGGCGTGGTTTTCTCGTCGGTCGCACGCTTCGCATCTATCCGACCTACTGGGTCGGACTGACAACATCAATCCTCGTAATCCTGATCAGCGGATCGCACTACGGTAAAGCCTTTCCGTACGCTCCTAGCGTAGTCATGACGAACTACTTCCCAGGGTTGCGTGACGTCGTCTGGGTGGCGGGAATTGATGGGATCATCTGGACGCTAGATATCGAGGTGAAGTTCTATCTCGTCTGTGCGTTGGCTTCGGTCTTGCTTTCCGCTGGCAGGCCCTTGTTGTTTGCCATGCCCTTGGCCCTCTCACTGCTCGCTGTGCTAGCGGCGCCCTCAGTGACATGGCTGCTGAAAGCAGGCAATCCGTCATATGGCTACGTATATACGCTCTGCGCATCGATCCAATACTTGGATTTCATGTTCATCGGAGTTGCCTTCAATTTCTTATACCGACGCCACCTGAGTCCCAAACTCTTCCTGGCTATCGTCGCCGCACTGTTTATCGCGATGGCCGCGATCTGCTGGCGCGCTTCGACCGTGCCATTCAATCTCATGTTGACGTACGGCATTGCGTTGCTCGTCTTCGCCGCAGCGTTTGTTTTCCCGTCGGTCTGCAAGAGCCGCCCACTGACCGACTTTCTAGCGTCGATCAGCTATCCTCTGTACGTTGTGCATGGCGTTCTTGGGTATGCGGTGCTCCGGCTGACGGCCGGTGCCGGTTGCCCGGCATGGCTGGCGATTTTCGCTGCTGTGGTGTCGGCCATCGCCGTGGCAACAACCATTCACTACGCGGTGGAATCGCCCGCGCATTCAGCCGGACGCGCGCTTGCGGCTCGCTTTCGATCTGGCAACCGGCTGGCCTCGGGGCGCTCCGTTCCCTAGACCGAGCTTTGGCCTCTAAAACGCGATAGATCAAGCAATGGCGCGGCTTCGCGCCRTTTTTTGGCCTAATTGTGTTCCCATGTAAATRGCGTATGTTTACCTTGTAAATTCGGGTTCGTTTACTACCATGTAACGCATGTACATCGAGACCGTCCCCAACCGCCACTCCCCACCCGCCGTCCTGCTGCGCGAGGGCTATCGCGAAGGCGGCAAGATCGTCAAGCGCACCCTGGCCAAACCCTGGCCAA